>JBBQAU010000012.1:0-20829 GCA_038316685.1 Sphingomonadales bacterium | reverse complement strand
CGATGCGGCCATACCGGCTGGAGATGGGCACCCGCTGGGCCCCGCGCCGAAAGAGCCTCTATAGCTATTGGGGCAATCGCATCGCCGATTTGCTTGCTGAAGATGTCGCGGCGGAAGGGTCGGGCATTGTCCTGAACCTCGCTAGTCAAGAATATTGGGCTGCTGTCGCAGGAAAGCTCCCAACACCGCTGCGCGTCATTGATATCGAATTTCGCGAGCCCGGGCCCAATGGTCCTCGCTTCGTCAGCTTTAACGCCAAGCGCGCGCGCGGCATGATGGCGCGATATCTTTGCGAGCATCGGCTGACCGATAGCGAAGCGATCAAGGATTTCGACAGCGACGGCTATCATTTCGACCCGGCCGAAAGCGACACGGATCGCTGGCGCTTCAGCCGGGCATGAGTAGCGCCGTCATCATTGGCGCGTCAGGCGGCATTGGCGGCGCAATAGCCGATGCGCTGGAGGAAGAGGGAGCGTATGAAACCGTTCACCGTTTCGCCCGCTCCCACACCGGCGCGCAGCATATCGACTTGACGCACGAACACAGTATTGCCGCTGCTGCTGCAGAAGTCGCAAAAGGCCCCGTTCCCACTCTGATCTTTGTCGCCACGGGCATATTGCACGACGGCCAGCATAGCCCGGAAAAGTCGTTAAAGGAGCTCGACCCCGGCTGGCTATCCAAGGTTTATCTGATCAACACCATCGGCCCGGCACTCATCGCCAAGCATTTCCTGCCGCTGATGCCCAAAACGGGCCGGACTGTGTTTGCCGCGCTGTCGGCGAGGGTCGGCAGTATCTCCGACAACCGGCTCGGCGGCTGGCACAGCTATCGCGCGTCGAAAGCCGCATTAAACCAGCTGGTCCGCACCATCGCTATTGAGGAACGCCGCCGCAACTCAAGCTCGGTCGTCGTCGCGCTCCACCCCGGGACGGTCGATACAGGTCTTTCAAAACCCTTTCAAAGTAACGTCGCCCCGGGCCATTTGTTCGACACAGGAAGGGCGGCGGTGCAATTACTTGATGTGCTTGATGGGCTGCGGCCGCCGGACAGCGGCAAGCTGTTTGCGTGGGATGGGGTTGAGGTTACGCCTTAAGGGATGGGGACGCGAAGACCGGTTTCGCGCATAGGCAATCGTCCTGCACTAACCACTCATGCAAAAGCGGGATCGGGTTTAGGTTTAACGACTGCTTGCCACGAAGCGCCGTAATTCCCCCTTACTCACCCCTGCAATGCGTCCTGGAAAGCTGCTCCATCACCGAACCACCGCCTGCCGCCCCAGCGCGCCTGCCAGCGCCTTATGCCGCCGCTCAACGGCATCGCTGTAAAGCGCGCGATCTGACGGCTCAAGCGTCAGCGCAATTGCCCGCCCGTCATCGTCAAGCCGGGTGCGCTGGATCGGCCCGGCCAGCCCCCCGCTCAGCCGCTGGCCGAGCCGCATCGCCAGCCCCCATGCGGCAGCACGCTTTAACTCAGCCGGTGCCGCGAGCGCCGGGATCGGCGCGGGTGGATCGCCGCCTCCGCCAAGGCCTGTAAACAGCGCCTGAGCCACCAACGCCCGCCCACGCCCGTCAATCGCCACCCAGTTGCCGTGCAGCGCAACCTCCACGCCGCGCTCGGCCCGAAATTCCGGGTTGGCGCGCCAGCCAACATCGGCGAGCAGGCAAGCGGTGTGGCGCAACCGGGCAAGGTCAGCGGGTTCTCCCAGAAACAGCGGCGCAATCCAGCGGTTGAGCAAATCGCCATGTTCAACGAAACGACCCAGCCGCCGCCCCTCGTCGCGCGCCGCTACAATCAACGGGTCCTGCGCGCGTTCCGCTTCGCTCAGTGCGGTAAACAACAATCCTTCGCGCAGACCAAACGCCGAGACGATCGTCGTCCGCGATTCCAAATGCCGCAGCAGCACACTAAGCAGCGCCCCTGCGTTGCCCAAGGTCGGCACGCGGCCCGATGACAGCGTGGGGATCGCGCGCAGCTTGCCTCTGGCGATGTGGCTTAATGTCCGTCCCATCCGGGTGATCGCAGCAGGGGACATTTCATATTGTTGGAGAATGGGCAGGACATAGCCGGTGATGTGCATGTCGAGCCGTGCTAACGCGCGCCACGATCCGCCGACAAGATACAATGGTAAGCCCCTGCCCTTGCCGCTCCACCCGGCCTTTTCGATCACCGCTGCAATATGCCGGTCAAAACTGCGCCCGCCTTTGGCACGCAACGCATCAAGCCGCAGCACGCCGAGCGGGAAGGAAACGCTCTCCAGGATTTTGCCTCCAGAAACGCGCACCAACTCAAGACTACCCCCGCCGAGATCGCCGACGATGCCGTCCGCCTCTGGTATGGCTGAAAGCACGCCCATTCCTGCGCCCACCGCCTCCTGCTCGCCCGAGAGCAATTCAACCTCCAGCCCCAATGCACGCGCCTCAGCAATAAGGGCATGACCGTTGGCGGCATCGCGGACGGCCGCGGTGGCAACGGTGCGCAGCCGTGTGACCTCCATCTCGCGTGCAACGGCGGCAAAGCGCGCAATCGCGCCACGCGCAATCACCATCGCCTCAGGCGCGATTGATCCGGTATCGGCAAAACCGCGCCCCAGCCCCGCCATCACCTTTTCGTTAAACAGTATAGCGGGCAGTCGCGCCGGGCCCTGATAAACAACAAGACGAATCGAATTGGACCCGATATCGATGATCGCGGTCCGCGGCTCGGCTTGTACCTCGGTGCGAGGCGTGCGGAATAGGAGCGTTGCCACCGGGCTCAGTTACCCCGCCGCGCGATCATCGCCTACGCCGGAGCGACAGCGTCGGCACCGACTCGCTTTTCTCCAGCGCCGCTCCCCGCCCTGACAGCGACGGATTGGTCATGAAATAACGATGCAGGTTGAACGGTCGCGCGCCTGGATCGACGCGCGTGTAGCTGCCGTCGGGGTTCAATTCCCAGCTTTGTTCGTTGTCGATCAGATTGGCAACCATGACCTGATCAAGGATCTGATCATGCACCGTCCTATTCTCAATCTTGAGCATGTATTCAACACGCCGGTCAAAATTACGCGGCATCCAGTCCGCTGAAGAGATAAACAACGGTGCGTCATCATTCGGCAAGGGTTTGCCATTGCCAAACGCCCAAATGCGACTGTGCTCCAGAAAGCGCCCAATGACCGATTTGACGCGGATATGTTCTGACATCTCCGGCACGCCCGGCCGAAGACAGCAAATGCCGCGGATAATCAGCTCGATTTCCACACCCGCGTTGCTTGCCTCATAAAGTTTTTCGATAATTGCAGGATCGACCAGCGAATTCATTTTTGCCCAGATTGCGGCTGGCTGACCCGCATTGGCATTGGCAATCTCGGCATCGATCATGCCGGTTAGTTTCGGTCGGAGATCACGTGGGGACAGCGCCACCAGCTGCATATTTTCCGGCTGCACATAGCCCGTCACATAATTAAACATCTGGGCCGCATCGCGCCCGATCCGCGCGTCCGCCGTGAAGAAACTCAAATCGGTGTAAATCCTGGCTGTAATCGGATGATAATTGCCCGTGCCGAAATGACAATAGGTGCGATATTGGCCCGCCTCACGCCGCACTACCATCGACACCTTGGCGTGGGTTTTCCATTCCATAAAACCATAAACAACCTGGACGCCCGCGCGTTCCAGCGCGGAGGCCCAGAGCAGATTTTGCTCCTCGTCAAAGCGAGCCTTCAGTTCCACCACCGCCGTGACGGACTTGCCCGCTTCGGCCGCAGCAATCAGTGCGTTGATGACCGCTGGCTGCTTGCCCGCTCGATAAAGCGTCTGCTTGATCGCCACTACATCAGGGTCGCTGGCTGCCTGTTTGAGAAACGCCAATACGACATCAAAAGTCTCATAAGGATGGTGAACAACGATATCTTTCGCGCGGATCGCTGCAAAACAATCGCCACCATATTCGCGGATGCGCTCTGGAAAACGCGGCGAATAGGGGGGGAATTTCAGATCAGGACGGTCCTCATCGACGATCGCTTCAAGATCGCCGACCCCCAGAAAGGCGGCGCCCTCTGTCACAAAGGTGTTTGGCCCGCCCAGCTCAGTCCCCAACACTTCGGCCAGCACCCCGGGCATGCCCGATTCAAGTTCAAGCCGGATCACGCGTCCCCGGCGGCGGCGCTTGATTGCATTGGCGAAGTAACGAACGAGGTCCTCAGCTTCTTCTTCAATTTCGATGTCACTGTCCCGGAGCACACGGAATTCTGCCGCACCGACCACGCGATAACCCGGAAAAATCAGCGTCGAGAAGCGCTTGACCAAGGATTCGATCGCGACATAGCGGGCCTTTTCACCCGGCAATCTTAAGAATCGCGGCATTGGAGCGGGCAACATCACCAGCTCACGGATCGGCTGTTCGTCCGACAATCGAACGAGATCAAACATCACCGCGAGCCCTTTATTTGGCATGAAGGGAAAAGGATGTGCAGGATCAAGCGCCTGCGGCGTCAGAATGGGGAAAATCTGTTCGCTAAACTGCGTCTCCAGCCAAGAAATTTCTTCGGCTGACAACATTTCATCAATCGTGCGCGAGCTGAGTACTGCAATACCCGTCTCCGACAGCAACCGGCGCAGTTCGCGCCAGACATTGCGCTGCGACTCGACAAGGGCGTCGGCCTCGGCAACGATCGCGGCCAACTGCTGGCTTGAATTCAGCCCGTCTGGAGAAAGGCGGTCAACCTCCTGAAGCTGCTGCCCTTTTAGTCCGGCAACGCGCACCATGAAAAATTCATCAAGGTTCGATCCAGAGATCGAAAGGAAGCGCAACCGTTCGAGCAAGGGATGCGCGGTGTTGCAAGCCTCCTCAAGCACACGCCGGTTAAAGCCAAGCCACGAAAGCTCGCGATTGAAATAACGGTCCCCGCCTGTTGCGCCAATGAACAAATCGTCATCGTCAACTTCGGCAAGATGAGCGGGTCGATTCATGGACGTATTTCTCCCAATCCTTGCTGTCCCTCGCCGAGCAGCCCAGCCGCGACCAATGTGGCTCGCGCCGAGGGAATCGACAAGCGCTTGCGGTGCCTCAATGCCTCTTCGTCGAGCATATCAACCGCGCGTGCGACAGCCAGATGACTCCGCTCGACCCGTGTCACTAGCCACTGGATGAGTTCGGGGCGGGCATCAACCCCACGCCGCAGAAAACTGCGCTCAAACAACGCCTGCATCAGTGCCGGGTCGGGCGGCTCTATTCGCAGAATCGGGGTTGCGGCGATTCGCGATTGCAGATCGGGAAGCGTAATTGTCCACCCTGGCGGTGGCGTATCGGCGACGATCAACAACGGACGACGCTCTGCCTGCGCCGTGTTCCAGGCATGAAAAATCTCGGCTTCGTTCCGGCGTTCGGCATCGTCGATTAGCATGCCGCCGCTGCGACGGACAAAGATACGCCCCAACAGGCTGCGCCCCGATTTCCTTGGCCCTACCAACAGGCAGACCATGACCGGCCACGTACCCCAGCGGTCAAGCGCCTGCGCTGCGCGTTCGTTGGATTCACTGATCACAAACTCGCTGTCGGCGCTATCGACTGGCCAGACCAACGGCAGGGCAAATTGGCTCATCCCGGCGTCGCAATTTCCGGTTGAACATTAGGCGGCGGTAACAGCTGGCGCGCCCGCAGGATGCGGATTGCCCCATTGCCGCTCACCACCTGCCAGCCGCGTGATTCAAGTGCCGCACGCAGCGCCGCCAGATCGCCGTCGTAACTGACCCGCATCACCGAAATGCCGCCCAACGCAAGACTGGTTACGACGACCGAACGAACCCCCGGGACCGAGCGCATGGCCGACTGGGTCGTATCGACGGTGCTCGCCCCTGGGGTATCAAACTGCACGGTAATCGCTGACGCTGCTGCACCAGTCCCGACTGCTTCATCGGGCAGGAGCGCTTCATCGACCAGTTCAGCTGCGATTTCGGCGGTCGGCAAGCGAGCGAGCAAGCCTGGGTCGATGCGCAAAACGCCGTTACTGAGTGCTGATTGATAGGCCTCATCAATCCGTTTTACGCCAGCATCAAGCAGCTCTGGCAGCGCGTCCCCATCATTCACCCGCAGCGAAAAATTTGTGAGCAACCGATTGTCTGGCCCATGGCGTGCCTGGAACGACCCGATGACAGGACCACCCGGCCAGACACGGTAAAGATGCACTATCGGGATCAGCACATCCGACGCTCCGTATTGCGCAAGCACGCTTCGCCACCAACTTCGGTTCGGACGATTGATCTGCCCGGCGTTTAGCAGCAGCGAATCTGGCCCGGTTCCGGCTGGACGAACGTAATCGATGCTGCTCTGGCTGGTGCGGAACCGCGCCCATGCTGCCTGCCATTCGGTCTTTTGCTCAAAACTGCGCCCGGCCCCGCCCGACCATTCCAGCGGCAACAACAACATGGGCGGCGACCGACTGACGCCCGCCGAGACACCCAAAATTGAGGCTGCCCTGCCGCGATCAAAAGCTATGCCGAGCCGCGCAATGTATCGAGTCGGCCCGATCTGTTCATTTTCGACGATAATGCTCGCGACAATTGCATCAAGTGCAGCATCAGAAAGCCCCGTATCGCCCGCCCCCAAGCGCCGAGACAGCATCTCCCATCCTTTGCGCTGGGCAAGCCGCCATCCCGCATAGCGCGCAGCCGTCGCCGATCCTGCGATGACGTCAACCTCAACGCCGCTAACCTCAAAGGCACCTGCGCGGCTTGGTCCCGGCGCAGGGCGTGACACCCCCTGGATCTGCGCAACAACAGCGCCGCCAACTACCAAGGCGACAACCGCAAAGGCGCGCAGCGCAATCTGAGGGAATGAAAAAGCGGGCATGTTCGCGCCCTTTTGGCGAAGCAGGCGTGGAAATCCAAGCGCGATATGGCTAATCCCGTTGGCATGAGCGAAACCAACACCGATAAAAGCCCCTATACCTATGCCCAGGCAGGGGTTTCAATCGCTGCCGGCAACGCGTTGGTCCGCGCGATCGGGCCGCTCGCCAAATCGACGCGACGGCGCGGGGCGGATGCGGATCTGGGCGGATTTGGGGGTTTTTTTGACCTCAAGGCCGCCGGGTTTGTTGATCCTTTGCTCGTCGCGGCAAATGACGGCGTTGGTACCAAGCTGAAACTGGCGATTGAATACAATGCGCACGACGGCGTCGGTATTGATCTGGTTGCGATGTGCGCGAATGATTTGATCGTCCAGGGGGCAGAACCGCTTTTCTTCCTCGATTATTACGCAACCGCAAAACTCGACCCCGGAGTCGCGCACCGTGTCATCGCCTCGATCGCGCAAGGCTGCCTGCAAGCAGGCTGCGCGTTGATCGGTGGCGAGACGGCAGAAATGCCCGGGATGTATGCCCCCGGCGATTATGATGTGGCAGGATTCTGTGTGGGTGCGGTCGAACGTGATCGGGTGCTGACGGGTGCGACGATCAGCCCTGGTGATGTCATCCTTGGCCTTGCGTCATCGGGTGTGCATTCCAATGGCTTTTCGCTCGTCCGCCGCCTCGCTGCTGACAAGGGTTGGAAGCTGGATCGTCCCGCCTTGTTCGATCTCGACATCAGGCTGATCGACGCGCTCATGGCCCCGACGCGCATCTATGTGAAGAGTCTGCTCCCCCGCCTGGCCGAGCGGCAGATCAAGGGACTTGCGCATATTACCGGCGGCGGATTGCTGGAAAATGTGCCGCGCGTGTTGCCCGTCGGGACCCACGCGATCATCAATGCCGCGCGCTGGGAACAACCCCGGCTGATGGCCTTCCTGCAGGCGCAAGGGGCAATTGAACCCGAGGAAATGACGCGGACTTTTAATTGCGGTATCGGCATGGTGGCAATTGCCGCCGCCGATCAGGTCGCGGTCATCATCGCCGCACTGACCGCAGCGGGCGAGCAGGTGTTTGAGATTGGCCGTATCGACGCTGGCGAGCGCGGCTGCACTGTGCACGGGCCAACCGACGTCTGGGGCGCGCGCGCCGATTGGTCGGCAACGCATCATGGCTAAGGCACGGGTTGGCGTGCTGATATCAGGGCGCGGGTCGAACATGATGGCGCTCGCCGAGGGAAGTCGCGACCCAGCCTGCCCTTACGAGATCGCTTTGGTGGCATCGGATAAGCCCGACGCGCCCGGACTCGCCTGGGCTAGGACCGAAGGGTTGGCGGTCTGGTCGCTGTCGCCGAAGGGCATCGGCAAACCCGCTTATGAGGCCGCGCTTGATGACGCACTCAACGCTGCATCGGTCGAAACAATTGCGCTGGCGGGCTATATGCGGCTGTTGAGCGACGATTTTGTCGAACGCTGGCGCGGGCGGATCATCAACATCCACCCCTCTTTATTGCCCAAATATAAGGGGCTCGACACCCACGCCCGCGCAATCGAGGCGGGCGATCTGGTCGCGGGATGCTCAGTTCATATCGTGACTGAGGAGCTGGATGGTGGCGAGGTGCTCGGTCAAACCAAAGTGCCGATCTTACCGGGCGACGCACCCGAGACGCTTAACGCACGTGTGCTGGCCGCAGAGCATCTGCTTTATCCCGCGACCCTTTCGGATTTTGTCACGCGATGAGCTCCGATCCTGATGTCGAGCTCGCAAGGGTGCGCGCGATCTGCCTCGCGCTGCCCGACGCACACGAGCGGCTGTCGCATGGCTCGCCGGGCTTTTTCATCAACAAGGGCAAGTTCTTCGCGTATTTCTGGCATAACTATCACGACAATGGGGAGACGATTGCGATCGTCAAGACATCAGGGCGCGATGAACAAGCGATGCTGATCGAGAGCGATCCCGAGTTCTACTTTGCGCCGCCCTATCTTGGCCCCTCAGGCTGGATCGCGATGCGGCTGGACATCGACAATGTGGACTGGGATCGGGTGGCGGACCGGATCGACAATAGCTGGACTCTCATCGCCCCGCGCCGCCTGCTGGAGCAAGCGCGTTGACCGAGACACCAAGTGAAAAGGCAGAAGCCGCCGCAATCCGCAAGCGCTGGCTGACGCTTGGCGAGATTGTTGCAATTGCCGGACTGATCATTTCTGCGATTGCGTTTTGGAACAGTTGGGATCAGCGGCGGAACGACGAGAGTGAGCGCCGTCAGGAAAAGGCGGTCGAAACACGCGTGAAAACCGCGGTTCTGCTGCGCGGCACCCCGCAGCGTAATGGCGCGGTCCTGTTGCTCACTGATCCCGATCATCCGGTGCAGCGGGTGACGATCACATTCCCGTCAGCATTCGGTCTCTCGCCCCAGACAAGCAGTGTTGATCCACAAATTGAGGCAGAATGGTTGCACGCAAAGTTGTTGCTGATCGCCGAAAAAAGCGATGATGAACGGCGCGGCAGCATTCCCGTCATGATCGCCAGCAATTATTGGCAGGGCGACGAGCTTATCGTTGATCGGGCGATCTATGATCTCGCTTGGCGGATCCGGGGCCGGTTCCTGCAAGGCCGGATCGTGCAACTGCGCGGCCTTGCACTGCGCGAGCGCGGTAAGCCCAGTCAAGCAAGGCTCGACGCGATGTGGACAAAGCCCTGAGCGAGTCAGCCTAAACGATTAACCGACGATTTCTTCCGGCTTGAAGAAAAACGCGATCTCGATTGCCGCGTTTTCGTCACTGTCTGAACCGTGGACCGAGTTTGCCTCAATCGATTCGGCGAGTTCCTTGCGGATCGTGCCGGCTTCGGCATTCGCCGGGTCGGTCGCGCCCATGACGTCGCGGTTGCGCTTCACAGCGTCCTCGCCTTCGAGCACCTGGACGACGACAGGCCCTGAAATCATGAACGAAACCAGATCGTTGAAGAAGGGCCGCTCACGGTGAACGCCGTAAAATTCTTCGGCCTGGGCGCGGCTCATATGGATGCGGCGTGAGGCGACGACGCGCAGGCCTGCCTCTTCCAGCATCTTGGTGACAGCACCCGTCAGGTTGCGGCGGGTAGCATCGGGCTTGATGATCGAAAACGTCCGTGTCGCGGCCATGGCCGTGCGGCTCCTGTGTTTGGGGATAAGGGACTGGATTGAGCGGGCCTTTAGCCGCCACTATCCGATCCTGCAAGTCGGGCTATGCGGCCTGTTCCCAGCCGCCGGTTTCGCCCTGCCTCCAGTAACGACGCTCAACGCCGGGACGATCCGCCAGCGCCCGCCAGGCCGCGCGAGCCTCAATAATCGCTTCATCATCAAAAAAGTGAAACGCTCGGTCAAAGGCCAGCGCTTCATCGCGCCACTTAGAATCAGCAATCGCGATATTGCGCGCACCATTTGTCGCAGTTGGTTCAGCCCCGATCAGCACGGGCTGCGCTGCATCATCCCCGGTGCCTGCCTGTGCATGCGGCAGGAAGCTCTCCGCCGAATAGTGCCAGAGCAGCTTATCGAGCGCGGCCCGCTGCGAAGCCTCACCTGCAACAATTAACAACCGTGCGCCCGTTTCGATTACCCGCTCGGCGATGCGCGGAAGGACGCGGTCAAGCGGGCGAACGGTCAGATGGTAGAAATCAACCTGCATCAGCCCTCAAAATTGTCGGCGACAAAGCGATTGAGCAATCTCACACCGTAACCAGTCGCGCCTTTGTCAAAGGTTGCGCCGGGCTTGTCGGCCCAGACCATACCGGCAATGTCGAGATGTGCCCAGCGCACGCCCTTATCAACGAAGCGCTGGAGGAACTGCGCCGCTGTGATCGATCCGGCGCCGCGCGGCCCGACATTCTTCATGTCGGCAATGGGGCTGTCGATCAGCTTATTATAGGCATCGGACATCGGAAAGCGCCACAAAAGGTCGCCGCTCGCCTTGCCTGCCGCCAACAATTGATCTGCCAGTGAATCATCATTGGCGAACAGACCGCCATGTTCATTACCCAGCGAAATGATGACGGCGCCGGTCAACGTTGCGAGATCGACGATTGTCTTGGGGCGATGGTTACGCTGCACCCACGTCAGCGCGTCGCACAGCACGAGCCGCCCTTCGGCATCGGTATTGAGAATCTCGATTGTCTGACCTGACATTGACGTGACGATATCGCCGGGCCGCTGCGCATTGCCATCGGGCATATTTTCAACAAGGCCGCACACGCCGACGACATTTGCCTTTGCCTTACGCAGCGCCAGCGCCTTCATCGCGCCGACGACTGCGCCGGCGCCGCCCATGTCCCACTTCATGTCTTCCATGCCGGGGCCGGGTTTCAGCGAGATACCGCCCGTGTCGAAGGTAACACCCTTGCCGACCAGCGCCAGATCAGGGTCGCCAGCACTCTTGCCGCTCCATTTCATCACCAGCAGCCGGGCATCGCGGACCGACCCCTGGCTGACACCCAGCAGCGAACCCATGCCAAGTTCAGCCATTTCGGGCTCGCCGAGCACGGTGATTTCAAGGCCCAGGCCCTCTACATCGGCCACCACCCGCTCCACAAAGCTGATGGGGTAGATGACATTGGGTGGCTCGGCGACGAGCGTGCGAGTCAGATCAAGGCCCATCGTCACCGCCGCTTGGGCATGCCAGGCGTCTGCCACGGACTCGGGCGCACCTACGATAACGATCTCGGTCAATGTCGGCTTTGATTTTTCGGGCAGTTTGGTCCGATAAGTGTCGATCCGCCAGGCACGTTGAGCCGCCGCAGCAGCAAAGCGCGCGACTGCCGCTGCCTTTGGTTCTCCGCCAAGGCAGGAAAAATCAACCGTAACCGCGACGGCGCCGGACGTCAGCAGCTTTGCCGTCAGCGCTCCGCCTGCACGCTCATATTCCGGCTCACCACCGCTGCCCAGGCCAAGCAATAGCACTTGCACTATCTGATGATCGGCGACGGGTATGAACAACTCCATCAGCGCAGCCGCCTCCCCGTCAAACCGTGCAGCGCGCGCAGCAGACAAAATCAGCGACTGGCTCGCGTCTTCAAGCGTGCCGAAATCGATTCGTCCAAGCCCATCTTTTTCGACCGGAAGCGCGAGAACGACTGTTTTGGCCGGACGAACTCCGGAAAAGCTTATCTGCATGAATATCCTTGGGCAATGAAAGGTGACTCTTCCCACCCCCTTTAGGACAGCATTGCGAGACTGGCAAAGCGGTGTTGCGATTGCAGGGCAGCGCATCCGGTGCGATAGGCCCCATGGATGCAGGCCGAACTTTTCCTTGGTGATTTAAAGCGCAAGCGCATCATGCGGCGCCCAGTAATTTGTCTTGGCTCGCTGACGCTGGCGCTGGTCACTACAGGCAAAGCCCGCGCACAGGACCTTGGCGACCGCACGAGTCTGCCCGCGCCTGCACCTGATAGCGACCTGCCCGAAAACAAGGATGAGGTGCAGTTTAGTGCCGACAGCATCGAATATGATACCAACACTGATGTCGTTACTGTCATCGGCGAGGTGCGGATGTATCGGCAGGCCGACAGGCTCCGCGCTGACAAGATCATATGGAATCGTAAATCGGGAGTGGTCTTCGCGACGGGGAACATCGTTGTCACCAACCCAGGCGGCGACGCAACTTATGGCGATTCTGTTGAGCTGACCGATAGTCTCAAGGACGGCGTTATCGAGAATCTGTTGGTCGTCCTTGAGCAAGGCGGCCGACTGGCGGCGCGGCATGGCGAGCGCAAGGGTCAAATCATGACGCTTGCCGATGCCGCCTTTACGCCTTGTGCCGTCGTGGATTCAGAAGGGTGTCCCAAGCAGCCCTCCTGGAAAATTTCTGCCGGCCGTGTTCTTTACAACGCCGAGAGCAAGCGGGTGTATTTCAATGGCGCGCGCCTCAACCTGTTTGGGGCGGTGTCGATCCCGTTACCGGGTTTTTCGACCCCGGTCGGCGACAGCACCGATGACGGCTTTCTGACGCCCGACCTGCGTTACAGCATTGTTAACGGCATTGAATATGCCCAGCCATATTATTTCAGTCTGTCCCCTGATCGTGATTTGAAGATCACGCCGCGCATATTCACAGCGGCGCTCCCATTGTTGCAGGTTGATTATAGCGAGCTGTTGAGTAATGGCGCTTTTCGGATTGCTGCGTATGGCACCGTGAGTTCGAGGACCGATACGACGGGATCAGGGCAGACGACCCAGGACGCCTTTCGAGGCTATATTGACGGTCTGGCCCGGTTTCAGATCGATCCGAGATGGAGCTTCACTGGCACCTTACGCGTCGCAACCGATTTGACCTTCCTGCGGCGATATGACGTGTCGCGCGACGACGTGTTGCGCAGCACGATCAAGGTTGAACGGATCGGCACCGACAGTTACTTCGCTGTTACGGGTTGGGGGACCCAAACGCTTCGCGTTGGCGACCGGCAGGAATTGCAACCCATCGCCTTTCCTGAAATCGATTATCGTCGGCGGCTCACCGATCCATTGTTGGGCGGAAGGATCGAGTTGCAGCTGAATACGCTCATGATCGGCAGGACCGAAGGGCAGGACACCCAGCGCGCCTTTGCCGGATTTCGTTGGGACCTAAGAAGGATAACTCGCTTCGGCCAAGAAGTGACGCTCACCGCCTATGCGCGTGGCGATGTTTATAACAGCAGCAATAATGATCTGACATCTGTTGCGCTATACCGAGGGCGCCCCGGCATCCAGGCACGTGGCATCGCGGCTTTGGCACTCGACGTGAAATGGCCGCTGATCGGCAAGTTTCTCAACGGTACGCAACAACTGACCCCGCGATTTCAGCTGATCGCATCACCCAAAATCGCCAACCTGCTAGTTCCCAATGAAGATTCGCGCGCCATTGATCTCGAAGATTCCAATCTGTTCGCGCTCAATCGATTCCCGGGCTATGACCGCTTTGGCGGCACGACGCGCATGACCTATGGCGTAGAATGGAATGCGACCCTGCCTAATGTAACGATCAATGCCAATATCGGCCAGAGTTATCGCTTCAGCGACCAACCGGAATTTGTTCCTGTCGGCACCGGATTATCGGATTCCTTCTCCGATTTCGTCGGCCGGACCGTGATACGCTATCATGAGGTTCTGACGCTGACCCATCGTTATCGGCTCGATAAGGACAGCCTCGCTTTTCGCCGCAATGAATTTGACGCAACCATCGGCACCGCCAACACTTATCTTTTGGTAGGCTATCTAAGGCTCAACCGAAACATCACCACTGCGCTTGAGGATTTGCGTGATCGTGAAGAGGTGCGGCTGGGTGGAAGGGTTCAGCTCAGCCGCTTTTGGTCGGCATTTGGATCAGCCGTCATCAACCTGACCGATCAAAGCGAAGATACAACGTCGATAACCAACGGCTTTGCTCCGGTGAGGCATCGTATTGGCTTTGCCTATGACGATGATTGTCTAAGGCTTGGCTTGACATGGCGCAGGGACTATCAGGACACCGGTGACGCGCGACGTGGCGACGCTTTTTTGCTGACGCTAGCGTTTAAGAACCTCGGGCGCTAAGCTGAGGTTCAGCCAATGGAGACCAGTTGAGCCAATTCTGATCCTGGACATGGGAACTAACAAAACGTGATGAAATTTGTTTCGTACGCAAAACCGTTGTCTCTCGCCATTGTCGCAGCGGCCGGAATCGTGATCAATGCTACAGCCATAGGGCAAACGGTATCCGATTCTTCGGTCCCCGATACGGGCCTGAACATCCCTGCAAACCTCCAGATATTTGGCAAGCGCGATCCAAATGTCCGCAAGCCTACAGCGATCGTGAACGACAGCGTGATCACAGGCACGGACATTGATCAGCGGGTCGCACTGATCGTCGCGGCGAACAATATCGTGCTCAAGGATGATCAGCGCGAGCAGATCAGGCTTCAAATACTGAGTTCCCTGATTGACGAGACGCTGCAAATTCAGGAAGCCAAGGCGCACGATATTAAGGTGACGGCGGACGAGATCGAGCAGAGCTTCGTCCGTGTTGCTCGTAATTTTAACAAGCAAGCATCTGAAATGCGACCTTATCTCCGCTCAATCGGCTCGTCCGAGCGATCGCTGCGACGTCAGATCGAAAGCGAACTGGCTTGGACGCGGTATCTGCGACGGCGCATCGATCCGTTCGTGAATGTCGGCGATCAGGAAGTCAAAGCAATCATTGATCGGCTCGAAGCGAGCAAAGGATCGAACGAATATCATGTAAAGGAGATTTATCTGGCCGCACCGCCGGAGCGCGCAGACCAGATTTTCAACGAGGCACGGGCGTTGCTGAAGGAAATTCAGGAGGGCAAGCGCACCTTTGAAGCAATTGCGTCGGAGCGTTCTGACGCGACGACCAAGGCGCAGGCCGGTGATCTTGGCTGGGTCAAGCCATCCTCGCTGCCCGACTCGCTTGCGCAGGTGGCAGCAGAAATGAAGCCACGCCAGCTTGCCGGCCCCGTCGAAAGCCCGGGCGGTTATTCATTGCTCTATCTGGTCGATAAACGGCAAATACTTACCGCCGACATGCGCGACTCCAAGCTCAGCCTCCGCCAGATCAGCCTCGCCTTTCCTGCCGGAACGTCTCAGGCCGAAGCATCGAACCGCGTGACTGCCTTTGCCAGTGCAACAAAAAATATTCGCGGCTGTGGCGACGTAGCAAAGGTGGCCAGCGCCCTCGGGGCAGACGTGGTTGACAATGATTCGGTCGTCATTCGTGATCTGCCTCCCGCATTACAGGAACTACTCTTGCAGATGCAGATCGGTGAAGTGACGCCACCCTTTGGCAGCCCGACAGAAGGTGTCCGCGCGCTGGTGATGTGTGGTCGTGAGGATCCGCGCAGCGGATCAATGCCCAGCATAGAACAGGTGCGCAACCAGATAGAACAACGCGGCGTCAATTTGCGAGCCGAACACAAGATGCGCGATCTTCGTCGCGACGCCGTCGTCGAATATCGCTGACGGAGACGATGCGACGCGTCGATTTGGCGGAGCTTATCCGATGACGATGCCGATCGCTGTGTCGATGGGTGATCCTGCGGGGATCGGCCCTGAAATCGTCGCTAAAGCCTGGGGTGTCCGGATGGAGCAGCGCCTGGCGCCGTTCTTTGCCGTCGGCGATGTCAAGGCTATTGCGCGGGTCTGGGGTGGACCGATTAGACGAATAAGTGAGCCGAGCGAAGCGTGCGCCGTGTTTGGCGATGCGCTGCCGGTTGTTTCAATCCAGGACGCTGGTGACGTGACCCCGGGCCTACCCGATGTTGATGGCGCGCGCTGTGCGCTGCATGCGCTGGAGCTCGCCGTAGGCCTAACGCGGTCCGGCGTGGCAAGCGCGCTCGTGACGGGTCCAGTTTCAAAGGCGCAGCTCTATCAGATCGGTTTTACCGATCCCGGACAGACAGAATTTGTTGCTGAACGCTGCGGCGTCGCCCGCGAGAACGCCGTGATGATGCTTGCCGGGCCAAGTCTGCGAGTCGTTCCCATGACAACGCATTTACCCTTGTCACAGGTCGCATCCGTCCTGAATATCGAATTGATCGTGGCGAAGGGGCGCGCGACGGCACGCGGCCTGCAGCGAAATTTTGGCATCGAGCGGCCTCGACTGGCTTTTGCCGGGTTTAACCCGCATGCCGGGGAACAGGGCGCATTAGGCCGCGAGGAAATCGAGATTATTGCCCCTGCCATTGCGCTGTTACAGGAAGAGGGCATCGATGCCATCGGCCCATTTGCTGCTGACACGTTGTTCCATCCGCGCGGACGGGCAGGCTATGATGCGGCAATGTGCTGCTATCATGATCAGGCGCTTATCCCCCTGAAAGCGCTGCATTTCGATGAAGGAGTTAATATCACTCTGGGTCTTCCAATCGTGCGGACCTCGCCCGATCATGGCACCGCGTTCGGTATCGCAGGTAAGAATATCGCAGAGCCCGGCGCGATGATTGCCGCAATCAGGCTGGCGGCTGAGGCGGCTGAGCGTCGCGCAAACGCGGCTACCAGTCAGGAGTGAGCGACCTCCCTCCCTTGAGGGAAGTGATCGCCCGGCATGGGTTGCAGGCGAGCAAGGCGCTAGGCCAGAATTTCTTGCTCGACGGGCAGTTGCTAAGCCGAATTGCTAAAGTTCCCGGCAATCTTGACGGTGCAGCGGTCTTTGAAATTGGCCCCGGCCCCGGCGGACTGACACGGGCACTACTGCAAGCCGGGGCTAATGTCGTTGCGGTTGAGCGGGATCATCGTTGTATCCCCGCGCTGAGTGAACTCTCCAGCCATTTTCCCGGCCAGCTTCAAATCATCGAGCAGGATGCGCTGACGCTGAACGCCCCGGAGCTTTTTTCCACCTCCCCCCACATCGTGGCAAACCTGCCCTATAACATCGGCACGGCTTTGCTGGTGTCTTGGCTGTCTGCAACCTGGATGCCGTGGTGGCAAAGCCTAACGTTGATGTTCCAGCAGGAAGTGGCGGACCGCATTATCGCTGATGTCGATACCGAACATTACGGTCGGCTCGCCGTGCTGGCCCAGTGCCGATCATCCACGCGGATCGCGATGACCGTGCATCGTTCGGCTTTTACACCGCCGCCCAAGGTCATGTCGGCAGTGGTCCATGTCGTGCCAAAACTTACCCCAGACGATGTCCCGCTGCCGGTGCTGGAAAAGATCACTGCCGCCGCTTTTGGCCAGCGCCGCAAGATGCTGCGGCAGAGCTTGAAATCAGTGCCGGGGGCGCTCGATGCGCTCGAGGCAATCGGCGTCAACGCAACACGTCGCGCCGAAACCGTCAGCGTTTCGGAATTTGTCGCGCTTGCCCGGCTCGTTGCCGCGCCGACAGCGGTGGTCTCCGGTTAAGCCCGGCCTGAACGTGATTGCTTTCTAACCCATCCCGATTTTAATACCGAAGTCGTCGTCAGCCAGCTCGGCTGGCGAACGCAGATACGGTGCTACAACACCTCGCGCGCGAAACCATTCCTGTCGGTCGGGCGTCAACGTCTCGAAATTGCCGATGACACGGCGACAATCACGACTGCGGCACTGGCAGATCATGTGCCAGTTGCTCTGGGTCAAAGTCGTCGAATAGTCCCAGGTAATTTCCTCGCCGGGGAAGATTGGCCGGATCGCAATCAGGAAGACGCCACCATCGCTAAAGCGCAAACCGCCATTGGGATCGCAGCTATGGTTGATCAGATCGTCGATGCGACCCGACGGCCCGAGGTAGGCATCTGGCGTAATCTGGACAAAACGGTCAGTTGCGCCGCGCACCAAGCCCGGCACCTGATCTGCGCGAAACTTGCGTCCAGTGAACTTTACAATCGTTTCGCCATCATCAAACTTGACCGCTGCATAGACAGCCTTGCCCAGATGGGTTTCCCCAACCGAAAACAGATTGGCCGCGGGGCGATAGGCGTCAAGCAAGTAAAAGCGACCGTTGCGAAACCCAAGCGAACGAAACGGGTTGATCGTGGCGAGCCCGACCATGAACCAGACACTGGCATGGCATAACAGTTCGACGATGATATAAGCATAGCTTCCAACATCAATTTCGCCGCTGCGTGACGCGACCAGCAGCGTCGCCAGGTCGCCAACTGTCCACAAACCCCAGGCCGGCGAACGTTCGCGGTTCCGGTCCTGCAGGACACTTTCCCAAGTCGGCCAGAAACTGATCGGGACCGCAGCGACGACAAGCATATGTGCCCAAAACGTCGAGCGAAAAGCAAGCCAAAGCGTAAGCGCGGCAAGGCACGCAAGCATGCATATCGTTTCGCTTCGTGTCGGGGCAGCCCATTCGGATCGCTGCCAAATGCCAATGGTGACGACGATGCAGGCCGCCGCCGAAATTAGGAACACGATGCTCTGGGCGGCACCCGGATTTACGGCGGCATAGGTGCTTGCCTCGACGAGCACCGCCGCGCTCCAGATGAGCCAGGAGGCCCGGTTTGGCTGAACCAATTCGCGCTTCAAACCCGTCAAATAGGCAACGTAGCCGGAGAAATTGGCCAGGACGGCAAGGATGAACCAGGGTGCTATCAGCATGTCCGTTACCGTTATGGTTAACGCACGATTACCAAGACATCGCAGCTTCGTCCAGAACAACCTAGGAAACGCGGCGAGTCGCGGCGAAACATTTGCCATAAAGCTGGAAAAAGCACGGACCCTTGCAATACTGCATTCGGCTGGTCAGATCGGCAATACTGGCGGCGACGTGAGCGATGCACTAGCCTAGCTATGATTCGAGGGCAGCCCCTTCGCTCATGCAAGCCCAACCGACCCAATCGAGCAGGGGAAATCAGATGTTCCGCAAGTCATTGGTAGCTGTGATTATCGCAATAGCGGTTGGCGGAACGGCATCGGCGCAATCAGTCTCCAACCCTGAACGCGCAGCAATTTTGCGCGGCATTCAGACGCGCGCGCCGATGTTTTCGTCGACAGCTCTGGCGATATGGAACTATGCTGAAGTGGGCTTTCAAGAAAATCGAAGCTCAGCTTTGTTGCAAGCGGAACTACGAAAGGCTGGATTTTCGGTCATTGCTGGCATCGCAGGCATGCCAACCGCCTTCACCGCCAGCTTCAAAAACGGCAACGGGCCAGTCATTGCGATCTTGGGTGAATTTGATGCGCTGCCGGGGCTTGCCCAGCAGGCCAAGCCCACCCGATCCGCCATCGCCGGGCAATCTGCAGGGCATGGCTGTGGGCACAACATCTTTGGCGCAGCGTCAATGACGGCGGCGATGGCTATCAAGGATTGGATGATTGCCAACAAAATCGGCGGCGAAATCCGCTTTTATGGCACACCTGCCGAAGAGGGCGGATCAGGCAAGGTCTATCTCGTCCGCGCCGGGCTGTTCAACGATGTCGCGGCTACGATTCACTGGCATCCAGGCGACATGAACGAGGTGAGCATCGGCAAAAGCCAGGCAAACATCTCCGGCAAATTTCGCTTTTACGGGCTGTCCGCGCATGCATCGGCCGCACCCGACAAAGGCCGGTCCGCAATGGACGGGGTTGAGGTTATGAACGTCGCTGTGAATTACTTGCGCGAGCATATCCCGATGGCCACGCGCATCCATTATGTCGTTACCAATGGCGGGGCGGCTCCCAATGTCGTGCCTGATTTCGCCGAAAGCTACTATTATGTCCGCCACACCGATCCAGCGGTTGCGCGTTCGGTAATGGAGCGCGTAAAGCAAGCAGCCGCTGGCGCTGCCATCGCCACTGAAACGACGTACGATTTTGAAACGACGGGCGGCACCTATTCAATGCTCGGTAATGAAACGCTGGCGACGGTCATGCAGCGTAACTTTGTGACGGTTGGTGGCCCGATTTGGGATGCCGATGAGATGGCTTGGGCCGCTGAATTGCAAAAAACTCTGCCGGCCCAAAAGCCGCTCAAGCTCATCAACGAGATTGGTGCTGTTTCGCGCGAGGATGGCGGCGGATCAACCGATGTCTCGGATGTAAGCTGGGTGACACCAACCGTTGGCATGCGCGTCGCAACCTGGGTCCCGGGCACTCCGGCCCATAGCTGGCAAGCGGTCGCCGCTTCTGGTTCGAGCATTGGATTAAAGGGAGGCTTACAAGCCGCAAAAGCCATGGCTTTGACTGCCGCAGACCTGTTTCGCAGTCCCAAGACATTGGCAGCCGCCAAAGCCGAACTGATCGCCGCACGCGGCGCAGATTTCCAATATCAAGCGCTCTTGGGGGATCGCCCGCCAGCGCTTGATTATCGCAAACCCGCTTCGGGAAATTGAATGCTGACCAGTTGCACCGTCCGCCATTATCGCACAGCGCTGATGACGGGTTTCTGCCTCGCCAGCTTGGCCGCATGCGGCAAGGAACAACCCGCTAATTCAGCGGCAAAGCCTTCGCAGGCCGAACTTGTCGCGCACGAGAGCGAATTACTGAAATTGACTTTAACGCCTGCGGCAGAGCAGCGACTAGGGCTGGTGACGCAGCGTATCGGTCTGGCAAACATGGGTCAGGTGCGGACCACGAGCGGCGAACTGGTTGTGCCCGCCAA
>JBBQAU010000011.1:0-20980 GCA_038316685.1 Sphingomonadales bacterium | reverse complement strand
CATTTGGCAGGCGGCGCGGCGCATCCAGGCGATGGCTGACGGCGCAACGCTGATCGCGCCCGACACGGTGTGGTTCGCGCATGACACAAAGGTTGGCCGCGACGTGCTGATCGAACCCAACGTCTTTTTTGGCCCCGGTGTGACGGTGGGCGACGGGGCGGTGATCCACGCGTTCAGCCATATCGAGGGGGCGTCAGTTGGCGCAGGTGCCGAAGTTGGCCCTTTCGCGCGACTTCGCCCCGGATCGGTGATGGGCGAAAGATCGAAGGTCGGCAATTTCGTCGAAATGAAGAAGGCCGTGCTTGGCGTCGGCGCCAAGGCAAATCACTTGAGCTATCTGGGTGACGCAGACATCGGTGCCGGCGCGAACATTGGCGCTGGCACTATCACCTGCAATTATGATGGCTTCTTCAAATACAAAACCGTGATTGGCGCAGGTGCCTTTATCGGATCAAACAGCGCGCTGGTCGCGCCCGTCACGATTGGCGCTGGCGCAATTGTCGGCGCAGGCTCCGTCATCACGGCCGATGTCGAGGCCGACGCGCTGGGCCTCGCACGCGGCAAACAGGAAAGCCGCATCGGTTGGGCGAAGCGTTTTCGCGCGGCCATGGCGGCGAAAAAAAATAACACCAAATAATTCCCGATGGGGTGGAGGCTTACTATGTGCGGCATCGTTGGGATTCTGGGGCAAGGCCCTGTTGCGGATCGCTTGCTCGACGGGCTGAAGCGGCTTGAATATCGCGGCTATGATTCAGCGGGTATTTGCACCGTGCATGACGGCATGTTTGATCGCCGCCGTGCGCAAGGAAAGCTGCTCAACCTGGCGGCGCGGCTCGCTGAAGAACCCCTCCCTGGCAATAGCGGCATCGCTCACACCCGCTGGGCGACGCATGGCGCACCAACCGAGGACAACGCCCACCCGCATATCGTCGGCGATGTGGTGCTGGTTCACAATGGCATCATCGAAAATTTCAAGCCGCTGCGCGATGAGCTTCTCGCTGAAGGCCGTCAGTTCCTGAGCCAAACCGATACCGAGGTCGTCGCTCATTTGATCGCGCGCGAGATCGAGCGCGGCGTCGTGCCCCGCGATGCCGTCGCCTCCGTGCTGCCTCGGCTTCACGGCGCGTTTGCGCTAGGGGTCATGTTCAAGTCCGAGCCCGATTTGCTGATCGGAGCGCGACTTGGTGCGCCGCTCACCGTCGGATATGGCGATGGCGAAAATTACCTCGGTTCAGACGCACTAGCACTTGCGCCAATGACGCAGCGCATTGCCTACCTGGAGGAAGGCGATTGGGTGGTCATCACCCGCGCCCAGGTTGAGGTATTCGACCGCGACAACAACGCCGTCACTCGGCCAATCGTCAACTCCGGGGCGTCGGGCCAGCTGATCGACAAGGGCAATTATCGCCATTTCATGCTGAAGGAGATTCACGAACAGCCGGTGGTCGTTGCGCAGACGCTGCGCAGCTACCTGCGCCCGCTAGAGGAACGGGTCGCCCTGCCCGATATGGAGTTCAATCTGGCAACCGTTGAACGCATTGCCATCGTCGCGTGCGGCACCGCGTATTATGTCGGGATGATCGGCAAATACTGGATCGAACAATTCGCCCGAATGCATGTCGAAATCGATTTCGCCAGCGAGTTCCGCTATCGTGATCCAGTGCTGACCCCCGATATGCTGGGAATCGTTATATCGCAAAGCGGCGAGACGGCCGATACGCTGGCGGCGCTACGTCACATGAAATCCGCCGGGCTGACCACCGCCGGCATCATCAACGTGCCGACAAGTTCAATGGCGCGCGAGGTCGATCTGTTGCTCCCCACGCATGCCGGGCCGGAGATTGGCGTTGCCTCAACCAAGGCCTTCACCTGTCAGCTTGCGGTGATGGCCGCGCTGGCGGTTAATCTCGCAAGGGCAAAGGGCGTGATGACGGCTGATTTGGAGCGCGAAATTGTCGGCCATCTGCAAAGCGTGCCCGAGGCGATCAGTAATGCGCTGGCGCATGATGAAGAGATTGAGGCGATGGCGCCCAAGATCGCAGCGGCCCGCGACGTGCTGTATCTCGGGCGCGGGCCGGAATATCCGATGGCGCTTGAAGGCGCGCTCAAGCTCAAGGAAATCAGCTATATTCACGCCGAAGGTTACGCCTCAGGCGAAATGAAGCATGGGCCCATTGCGTTGATCGACGACAGCGTCCCGCTGATCGTTCTCGCGCCGTCGGGTCCGCTGTTCGACAAGACCGTCAGCAACATGCAGGAGGCGCAGGCGCGCGGCGCGCAGGTGGTGCTGATTTCCGATGCGGACGGTATTGCGCAGGCAGGCGAAAACACCGTCGCGACGATTGAAATGCCGCGGGTGCATCCGCTGATCGCCCCGCTGGTATATGCCGTGCCGGTGCAGCTGCTCGCCTATCATGTCGCCGTCTTTAAGGGCACCGATGTTGATCAGCCGCGCAATCTGGCCAAGTCAGTCACGGTCGAGTGAGCCAACCGCCGCTCATCGCAGGGGTTGAGCTGGGTGGCACTAAATGCATCTGCATCCTGGCAAGCGGGCCAGATGCGGTCCGCGCTGAGGTGCGGATACCGACGACAACCCCTGAGGCGACACTCGGCGCGATCGAGGCGACGCTCGACGGCTGGCGGGGTTTTACCGCCATTGGCATTGCCAGCTTCGGACCCGTTGCGCTTGACCATCGGCTTCCAAATTACGGATTAATCACCCGCACGACCAAGCCTGGTTGGTCGGATACCGATATCTTTCAACGGCTTTCTCAGCGGTTCAATCTGCCGACGGGTTTGGACACAGATGTGAATGGCGCAGCACTCGCCGAGGGGCGCTGGGGGGCAAGTGCTGGGTTGTCCGAGCATGCCTACATCACAGTCGGCACCGGTGTCGGTGTTGGGCTGATCATGACGAGCGTGCCCGTTAGTGGGATGAGCCATGCCGAACTCGGCCATGTGCGCCCCGTGCGTTTGAGCGGCGACGATTGGGCCGGACACTGCGCCTTTCACGGTGCCTGTGTCGAAGGGATTGCTGCAGGTCCGGCAATCGCCGCGCGCACCGGCCAGCCCGCGTCATCGCTAAGCGCCGACGATCCGGTTTGGGAACAGGTCAGCCACGCACTCGCCCAGCTTTGTCACACATTGGTCCTCACCGGCATCCCGCGCCGTATTGTGATTGGTGGCGGCGTGCCGATTGGTGCGCCACATCTGTTGCCGCGCATTCGAGCGAAACTGCGCATCAGCCTGAGCAATTATGGTGCCACGTCGCAGATCGAGCCGGTCGACACCTATGTTGTCCCGGCTACGCTTGGCGACCGCGCCGGACCGCTCGGCGCAATCATTCTTGGCCAAACCGCGCTGAGCAAAAAGATTTCCGAACAGATTTAACGCGGCGTTTACCGTCCTTGCTTACCTCGTTGCGCTAGACTTTGGTGAGGAATGACGTCGGATGCTGCTCCACACAGATATAGGCTATGCTCGGTTGGCGCAGATGCCTGCCCCATTGATGATCATTCCGGTGCAAAAGCGCGATCAACGCCGCCATGTGCCAAGGCTATACCCGTTTAACGAATTTCGACAGCTTAACTTGTCAATGACCGATGGAGTCGCCCCATGCGCATTCTGATCATCGATGACGAACCCGCGATGCACGATTCCTACCGACGCAGCTTTGCGCCGCACGGGCCAAATGATGGCGGCGCGCTGTCCGCCATGGCTGCTGAACTTTTCGGCGATGACGCAGCGGAAGTCTCGCCCGAAGCTGGTCCCGGCCCCAGTTTTGAGCTGAGCCATGCCCTGCAGGGCCTGGATGGCGTCGCAGCACTTGAGGCGGCCAATGCAGAAGGGAAACCCTTTGCTGTCGCCTTTATCGATATTCGTATGCCACCCGGCATTGACGGCAAGGAAACCGCCAAGCGTATCCGCGCGCTTGATCCCAATATCAACCTGGTCATCGTGACGGGCTATTCGGATTTCTCGCCAATCGAGATTTCGAAGGTTGCAGGCCCCGCCGACAAGATCTTCTACATCGCCAAGCCGTTTGAGGTCGCCGAAATCGTCCAGACCGCAACCGCGCTTACGAAGCGCTGGCAGGTCGATATCGAGCTCGAAGATGCCCGCAAGCAACTCGCCAAACAAGTCGTGATGCTTCAGGAAAAGGGTCTGGAACTCGCCGCCAATGAAAGCCATGCGATCCATATCGCCCATCACGATTCATTGACCGAGGCCCCCAACCGTCTCGCCTTTCTGCGCGCGCTGACGGACAAGGCGCGCGGTAGGGTACGGTTTGCCACAGCAATGCTTGATCTGGATCGCTTCAAGCTGGTCAACGACACGCTTGGCCATCAGGCCGGCGACGAGATGATCCGATCAATCTATCTGTTGCTTGCGGAATCGGCCCCTGAAGGCGGAGTCGTTGCCCGTCTTGGTGGCGATGAATTTGGCATCCTGTTTGAAACTGCGGGCGAGGAAGCGGCCGTCATGGCGTGCGAAAAAATGCTCCGTGCCTGCGCTGTGACCTTGAAGGTCTTTGGCCATTCGATCCAAGCCAGCGCCTCAATGGGCATTGTCGTGACCGAGGCCGAGCCTGTCCGCGACCCGGTTGACGTCATGCGCCGCGCCGATCTTGCGCTCAACGAAGCCAAGCGCGCCGGTCGCGGCGTGGTGCGCCCTTTTGACGAGAGCATGGATGACAGCATCCGTTTCCGCCGCCAGATCGAAGGCGGGCTCAGCAAGGCGATTGAGGGCGGCGAACTCAAGCTGGTCTACCAGCCGATCGTCGCGCGCGAGGGCCTGGAGATTATTGGTTTTGAGGCATTGCTGCGCTGGAACAGCCCTGACTATGGCCCGATTTCGCCCGCCATGTTCATTCCGATCGCCGAAGAGAGCAATCTGATCCATGAACTGGGCGATTGGGTGCTCGATCAGGCGCTCAACGAGGTCAAGAATTGGCCCGATCAATATGTCTCGGTCAATTTTTCGCCGCGCCAGTTCCGTCGCCAAAATTTCGTGGCCAGAATTATGGAGCGCACGCAACACGCGAACGTTGTCCCCGGCCGCGTCCAGATCGAAATTACCGAAACCGCGATCTTCGACGATGCTGACCGCGCAGCCGAAACTCTCTACAAACTGCGGCAAATGGGTTTCCGGATCGCGCTCGATGATTTCGGCACCGGATATTCAAGCCTGTATAACATCCGTAAATTCGCGCTTGATTGCCTGAAGATTGATCGCAGCTTCATCGACGGCATGGGCCGAGAGCGCGAAAGCGTGGCAATCGTCCACTCTATCATCCATCTTGGCCGCGCGCTTGGCTTGGGCATCATTGCCGAGGGGGTCGAGACCGACGCACAAGCGCAGGCTCTGCGGCTTGCAGGGGCTTCGCATATGCAGGGCTATTTCTTCTCCCGCCCGGTTGATGCCGAAATCGCCCGTGAAATGGCGCAAGCGAGCGTGATTGTTGGCAAGGATGATCCAGGCGATGGTCCAGCGCTTTACCATGCGGGAACCGGGACCAACGGCTAATGGCGACGCGACCGGGCGCGCACCAGCTCAGGATGCCTGCATCGCTGGGGGCAAAACTGCTGCTGATCCTGACTGCAGTCGGGTTGCTGGGCTCGCTCGCGATAACCCTGCTGCTGGCCAGCGTCATCACCCCCAGCTTCAACCAGCTTGAGGCAACATCTGTCACCGCGCATGTTGATCGAACCCGCGCGGCACTGGGCGAGTATATCTCAAAGGTGGAGACCGCTGTTCGCGACTATGGCGACTGGAATTCCAGCTATGATTACATGGCAGCGCCTGGCGCCAAGTTTGAGGCGGAATCCTTCTCGCCACTCGCGATGGCCAATCTTGATGTCAATGGCATGGCCTATGTCGGCAATGACGGCCATATCGTCATCGCGCGCTGGCTCGATCTGGCAAGCCAACAGGATCAGCTCGTGATGCGGCAGCGCTTGATCCAGCAGATCGGCCAGATAGATTTCCCAAAGGCCCTTCGCGGACGCAATTCGGCGGCGTTCTACACCAGGCTTGGCCCGGTGGTCGCCGCAGTCGGCGTCGCGCAAGTGCGCCGCAGCGACGGCACCGGTACGCCGCGCGGCTATGTCCTGATGGCGCGCCAGATCACTTCGGCACAATTGGCAACACTGCTCCAGCTGAAGGCACGGCTTGATCTCGGCAATGTCAGCAATCACGAAATCATTACCCCCAACGACACGACCACGACAATTGCCGTGCCAATCATTGGCCCCGGCAATCACGGCGTCGCGAGCGTGCGCTTCACCGTATCGCGAGACCTCTCGACGCTGGGGCAGCGCATGCTGATCCTTGCCATCGCGGGATCAACCTTGTTGTTGCTGATGGTGCTGATCGTGCTGCGCCGGATGATTGCGCAACTCGTGCTTCGCCCACTGAACCGGGTGGAACAACATATGAAGGTGGTGACCGCCTCCGGATCGCTCGGGTTGCTCGCCGAAGATAATCGCCGCGACGAGATTGGCTCGCTTGGCCGCAGTTTCAATTCGATGCTGCGTCAGTTGAAGGACTTGCGCGAACAGCTAGAGGTGCAGAGCTTCGCGCTGGGCCGCAGCGAAAGCGCAGTTGCGGTGATGCACAATGTCCGCAATGGCCTGAACCCCATCAGCACGATCCTGTCGCGCGGGATTGCCGAGGAGCCGGCGACTGACCGGGTGATCATCGACCGCGCGATTGGTGAATTGGCGCGCGAGGATATTCCCGCCGCCCGTCGCCAAAAACTCTCCGCCTTTGTTGCCGCCGCCATTGAAGCCGAGGCAAGCGAACGCGCCGAACGCCGCAACCAATTGCAGGAAGGGCGTGAAGCAATGCGCCACGTCCTCGACATTATCGGCACACAACAGGCCCAGGCGCATGAACGCCCGCCGCTCGACCTTTGCAACGCGACCGATCTTCTCGCCCAGAATACCGCGATTGCCCGCTATTCAGGCGAAACAGTCATCGCCTTTGACTTCCCCGACCACCCCTGGCCGGTCATGGCCAATCGCGTCATCCTCAGCCAGGTTATCGGCAATTTGTTTGGCAATGCGGCTGAATCAATTGCCTCGCGCAACACGGGCAGCGGCCGTATCCAGGTTTCGGTCAAGCATGATAAGGACAAGATCCACCTCATGATCCGCGACGATGGCGAAGGTTTTGGACCAGAAGTCGGCGCGACGCTGTTCCAGCGCGGCTTTTCCACGCGTCAGCACAAATCGGGCGGCCTCGGGCTGCACTGGTGCGCCAATTCCATGAACGCCATGGAAGGCGCGCTGCGGCTCGAAAGCGACGGCCCCGGCAAAGGCGCAGTCGCAATTTTAACGCTGCGCGCTGGACCACCTGAGGCCTATGCCCGCACCCAGGCGGCGTAATTGGCAGGGTTTTGTTCGCTTCTCCTATGGGGAAAGGTTTAAGCGGGAACGGCCGTCCTAACCTACCTTCCCCATCGTGAGAAACTTGCGCCGACGCTCCGCCAGCAATTCCGCGCCCGACAACGCCTCCAGCGCCGTCAACTCACCCAGCAAAGCCGTGCCGACCCGTTTGATCGTCGTCTCATGGTTGCGGTGCGCGCCGCCTGCGGGTTCATAAACAATCCGGTCAATCACGCCGAGTTTCAACAACTCCCCCGCTGTCACCTTCATCGCCTCTGCCGCGTCGGACGCGCGATCGGCGCTGCGCCACAGGATCGAGGCGCAACCTTCTGGTGAGATCACTGAATAGATTGAATGTTCCAGCATCAAAACTCTGTTAGCTGCCGCCAGCGCTACCGCACCACCAGAACCGCCCTCACCCGCGATCAGCGCGACGATCGGTACGCGCAATGACAGGCAGCGTTCGGTGCTGCGCGCAATCGCCTCAGCCTGGCTGCGCTCCTCCGCCTCAATGCCGGGGAAAGCGCCGGGCGTGTCGACCAGCGTGATGACCGGCAGGCCAAACCGATCAGCCAAATTCATCAGCCGGATTGCCTTGCGATAGCCTTCGGGCTTGGACATCCCGAAATTATGGCGGATGCGCGAGGCGGTGTCGTCGCCCTTGGCATGGCCGATCACCATCACCCGCCGCCCGTGAAACTTGGCGAGTCCACCGAGCAGCGCCTGATCATCGGCCTGCCCGCGGTCACCCGCCAGCGGCATGAAATCCTCAAACAGCCCCGCAACATAATGGTTGAAATGCGGCCTTGCGGGATGGCGCGCCACCTGGGTTCGCTGCCATGGCGTCAGATGGCCGTAAAGGTCCGCCAGCTGCCGCTTGGCCCGCTCCTCAAGCTGCGCCGCCTCACCATCACTGTCACCCGCACGACGCAGTGACGCGGCGCTTCGCTCAAGCGCCTCGACTGCTTTTTCAAAAGGAAGGTAATCCGTCACACCGTCATCGCCATGCCTCTGTAGATGCGTGACCGGTAGCGCGAATCTTCGGCGTCGGGAAGCGGCGCGCCAACCAAAAGGACGCCGCGGGCAAACCGCTTCACTTCCTCAAGATGCTCGTCCAGATTGCGCGGCTCCTCGGATTGCACGCGACGGGTAAGGTTGATCTGGTTCACCGGCACGTCATGCACCAGCCGCTCATTTTCCACCGCCAAGGTCGCTGTAAAGGCATGCAGCGTCGTCTTGATGAAGTTGGCAAGCGCAAAGGCCGGGCTCTTGTCGCCCATCGGCACATCTGGCGAGGCAAGGACAAGCTGACAATCGTCATAGAGCGATGCTTTGCGCGCAACACGGAAATGCTGCGTCAGATTATTTGCCACCAGCGCCCGGAAATCCTCCGGGCTCAATGGCCCGTCAAGCTCGAACAGGCATTGCGGTAGTGCCTCGAATGGCGTTGACAGAATGGTTGTCGGGCGACCCCAATGCTCCATCGCCTGATCCATCGCCGCTTCAACCAGATCGCCACAGACAATCGATTGAAGCGCACCGCCAGGCAGATCCACAAGCGCAGCTTTTAGCGCATCGAACCCCGCTTCGCTCCGCGTAATCATGACGACCCGCGCGACATGGCAGTCGGATATAAAGGCGCGCGCCGTCTCCGCGATGTAATCCTCAAGGTGCTCGCCGATGATCCACACGGTCTTGCCGCGCATCTGATCGAGCCGTTCTTGTTTAGGGCTGCCGAACAATTCACGCTCCGTCGTCGAACGCTCCACGCTCAGGCCGCCAGAAGGCATGAAGGTCTCTCCGCTCACCGCGCGGTCAGCCAGAAAGAACACCGTTGCCTGAGCAACATCGGTTTCTGTGGGCATCTTGCCGAGGTAAAGCTTGGAGAGCACACCGTTGCCAACCTTTTCGGCCTCGATTGCCACCCGCTCGGCGGGCAGAAACGGCGCGTCGACAGGCGGCGAACGGAGCACCCAGTTGCTGTTGGCCTCCTTTGTATCGGGCCGGTCCGCCCAGCCTGGCGCATCAAGAAAATAGCCGCCCTGCCGCAACCGTGACACCAGCCGCGCCGCGATCGAGGGCGTCATCAAAAACTGGTCCCAAGTGCAGATACCGTCACCTTCGCGCGCGCAGGCCAGCGCCAGATCACGGATTTCTTTGGGATTGTGGGTATCGTGCGACATCCGCACCGTGTCGTTGCGCGCCAGCCGGGTGAGCAGCGCCTCCACTCGCACACCGCGCCGCAGCGACTTGATCGCGGCCGCGTGGATTGCATTCAGGCGCTTGTTCTCAAGGATCAGCTTGCCGCGCCGTTCAAACAAGCCAGGCTTGCCGCCTGTCCCCGCCAGCCGGTCGCCATCGACCGGGCCTGGCGCAATGGCGTTGAACTGCACCTCTGGCCCCAGATAGCGCGCCATCGATTCGACCATCGCGCGCTGGCCCGATTTCGAAACCGCGTAATCGGCACGGTTGGGATAAGCGACCGCCAGATATTTCTCGCCGCCAAAATAGGACGAGACGTTCAGGATATAGCCCGATCCCTGCTTCTTCATCAGCGGCACGACGTGATGCATCAGGAAGTAGTTGGAGATCAGATTTGCATCGAGCGTGTAATTCCACGATTCAACGCTCATATCGACGACCATCTCTTCGGCCCCCGCAACACCTGCATTGTTGATCAGATAATCAATCCGGCCAAACGCCTTCAACGTCGCATCGACGGCGGCCTTCAGCGAATTGAAATCGCTGACATCGACATTGGCCATCGTCTGCACGCGACGTTCGACCCCGGCGAAACCGATATCCTCAAGCTCGCTGACGATACGCGCCCGCGCGATCGCCAATTCGCTGTCACGTCGCGCAACGATCATGACCTTGGCCCCTGCGAGTGCCAACAAGCGCGCCACCTGCCCGCCAATGCCCGCCGACCCGCCAGTGATCAGCGCGACCTTGCCAAGATGCAGGCCAGTGATGTTCTCGCTGAACCCCGGCATTGCTTTGCGCGCACCAGTCGCCTCGCCGATATTCTGCGGCACATAGAGCGTGACCTCCCGGATTTTGCTTTCTTTCAGCAAAATCCGCGCGGCATGGCCTGCGGCAAAGCGGATATTTTCCGCCTCGTCATTGCCAAAACGGACGATCTGGTTGCCCCATTCGCCCTGACGACGACGGCCATGCGTCACGTCAATTTCAGACTCGTCGCGCCACAGCCGGACGAGCTGCTCAATCGCGGCGCGCAGGACGTTGGCGTAAACATCGCCCTTGCCGTCAGTGGCATTGCTGAGGAACACAAAGCGCGGCTCCTGCAACAGGCTGTCATGGCGCTTCCAATAACGGCTGAGCGTGCGGGCGAGCGCTATGCTGCCCACTAGCTCGACGTCCATGAAGCTATCGACATCATGGTCGCTCGCATCAACCAGATCGCCAACCAATTCGCCCGGCCCATGCACGGGCATGAAAATTGCGCCAGTGATCGGCGCATTATCCTTGGTGTAGGACTCAAGCACCTCTTCCATCGCGGCAGGCTCGGTGCGGTTGAACCGGACGATGGTCAGCCGGTCGCCGATATTTTCCGCCTTGGCACGCGCCTGCGCAATCGCCACGTCCGCCGCCCGCGTCAGGCCGAGCAGCACATTGGCACCGCAGGAAATCTGAATACGCGCAATCTCGAGCGCTTCGGGCCAGCCATCGCCAGCCGCGATCAGCACGGCGAGTCCTGCCCCGTCCATTGACCGCATCGTCGGCCGCGACAGATAGGTCGAGCGCGCTTCCTTGCGCACTGTCATCCCGTGCGTCACTTCAAAATCATGGCCGTTATAGGCAGCGGACTCATCGCTACCGAGAAAAACGCAGGTCGTTGCAATATCAGCAGGCGTCGGAAAGGTCTTGGCCTTGGCCTCACCCGCCACGGATCGTTCAAGCGACATCATGTCGAAAAACTGGTTCGCGGTCGTCCCCGCCTCATCGCCGCGCATCTTGTCCATCGTTGCAAAGACCGACCGGATACGTTCGCTCGCGATTGGCCCCGGAAACACCAGATTGACGCGGATGCCGCGCGGGCCAAGCTCAAGCGACAATTCGCGCGACCAGGCGTTCATCGCGGCCTTGGGCACGACATAGGCGGTGCGGGCATAATAAGGCGTGCGTGAAAAGATCGTCGAAACGTTGATGATCGATCCGCCCTCTCCCATTGCCGCCGCTGCCGTTCGCGCGACATTCCAGGCAACGCCAAAGATGTTGCGGATCGCATCGCTTACCGTCTCGCTGTCGGTCGAGCCGTGCTTTTGCAACAACGCGAGATCCTCCGCATCAAGCGGCAGTTGCTCCAGCGGCTGTTTCGGGCCAGCCGAGCCTGCATTATTGACAAGAATGTCAATCCGGCCAAATTGCTTGACGACGCCCGCAATACCATCACGCACTGATTGCGCATCAGCCCCGTCGAGCACGGCGGTGACAACGCGCGCGGCATCGACGCCGGTTTCGGCAATAATCGCCGCAGCAGCCGTATTGAGCCGGTCAGCCGTCCGCCCCGTCATCACCACGGTTGCACCCTCGGCCAGATAATGGCGCACGATATGCCCGCCAAGATTGCCCGCCGCTCCCGTCACGAGCGCAATCTTGCCTGCCAGACGCCCATCAACGATTGCTGACCCGGCGGTCGCCGGTGTCTTTGCCTTTGCCATCATTATGCTCCTGGAGTTTCTTGTGCAGCCCACAGTTCAAGCAGCGCGTCGCGGCTGCGCAAACCAAGGGCAGGAAGGGCGTGATTGACCACATAGGTCGCCCCCGAATGGCGGTTTTCCCACATCGACTGGTGCGCCTCAGGCAGGCCGTCCCACGGCACGACCAAAGGCTCGGTGACTTCGAGCAGGCCCGCTGCAATCATGTCGTTCATGCGCGACACTTCATAGGCATTGCACAGATGCGTGCCCAGGATCGACGCGGTGGGCATGAGTATCTTGCGCTGGCGCGTCCAGACCTGTGGCGCATAGAAAGTAAAACGCTGCCCGGCCATATCCTCGCAAAAAATCACGCGGCCAGTGAATGGTTTAACGAGCGACGTTGAGACGCCCAGCGTATCTTGCGCTGCGCGTTCAAAGATCAGATCGGGCGCACCGCGCGGATTATCGGGTGATCGTAAAATCTTGCCAACCGCATTGCCAAACGGCTTCATCACGCGGTCCTGATAATCGCGCACCGCCGCCTTGAAGGTTTCGATATCGGTTTTGGCATCGGGCAGGCGCGGCATCGTATCCGGCCAGAGGAAGTTTGCCCCCTCGCGCCGCGCGATGCTCTCCAGGCTGACAATGCCCTCAATCGCATCCTCAAGCCCGAGCGATTGCAGAAATTCACGCTGGCCGTCTGTCGTCGTCGCAACAACGCTGCGTGCGTTGAAACGTCGCGCCGCCTCAATCATCTGCAAGCCCGTCTCGTCAAGCAGATCGGTTGAGCGCGGGCCATAGAAGATCAGCACCGCCTCACCGCCGCGCAAGGCCGCACGACGGAGCATCTCTTCAGGGCTTACCGCCCCCGGCTTGCCCATGAAGCTGAAATGATAGCCCGATGACGCGCCATAAAAAGCCAGCATCCCGCCTTCGGCCAGCAGCTGGAAACTACGCGGAAACGCCGTTTCGCCCGCATGGCTAACGACATAATCCGCGCGCTTGCCGCCATTCAGCCGCTCATATTCAGCAACAAACGGCGCCCCTGCCGCCTCCCACGCCCGCGCATCAATCAGGTCCTCCGGCACCGTCGTGAACAGATCGGCGAAGCGTGCATCCTTACGGTCAAGCGCACCCACCGCCCCTTGCGCCGCGATGAAATCAGCGCGTGCCGGGCTCGAGACCAGCCCCGTCACCTGCAACCCCGTGCGGATCGAGCTACGCAACGCATCAAGCCCGGTGCCCGTCGCTGATCCTTCAACAAACAGCGTGCGGCCCGGCTCAATCTGCAACGTCGTGAACAGGCAGCGCGCGATCGTGCCGAGGTTCAGCACGTAGCTGCCCGCCTGTTCCAACGTCAGATCGGGCGGAACGGCGTGGAGCTGCGGCCCCTGCACCGTCAGGAACTGCGCATGGCTGCCCGTTTCGGTCTCATAGCCCTGGATTGAAAAGCCCGCATACATCGGGTCATTCCCGACCATCGGCGACAACAGATCATTGGTACCCGAATAGACCGTCACCAGATCACCAACCTTGACCCGGCCCTGCCCCTTTGTCTCCGATCCGAGCGCGGCAACCAATGCGATACCGCCCGAGCCGGTGATCTGGACGTCTTGCTCATGACTATCAAAGGGTGACACAGGAATGCCCGTCAATGCCCAGATATCGTTGAAGTTCACCTCTGACGTCAGCATGTAGAGCAACGCCTCATTCGGCTCCGGCTCGCGCACCGGCACGATCAGCTCGCGCTCATGCGTGGAAGGCGGGCCAAAGCGCGGCGCGCCGGTTTCTGCGTCACGCGCAATCCCAAACGCATATTGCCACTCAGGAATTTTAGTAACGCCCGGGAAGAATGGCGCGCCAACGGGCAGCAACTCGCCTTCTGCCTCCAGCGCCTTGCCACGCGGTGCATGTTCCTCGTCAAGCCACACGCCATTCCGCCGCACAGGCAGCGGTGGGCTGACCTTGTCCATAAACTGACGAATGCCGGTCTTGCCGCCCTCAGGGTCAATGATCGCATCGGCAAACAACGCTGCTTCTCGCGCCAGCCCTGCGGCCATCCCCTGCTGCAGCCCGGTCCGCACCGCATCCAGCGCGCGCTGACCAGCGATTTTGCGCCCCGCCCAGTCGAGCTGGCGCTGGATGCGCTTCAGGAAATCATCCTCGAGCACCTGATCGAGGTCGACGGTCGACGGGGCCTCCCAGCGCTTGGTCATCGCCTGCCGCTCGGCAAAGGCCAGCCCAAGCGGGCTTCGCGCGCCGTTGCGTACAAAATCCCGCACGGCGGCATGCGCCTGGGACAGCGCATCACTTGCGCCCGTCACCAATTCATCGACCAGGCCGATTTGGGCGGCTGCATCGCCATCAATGCTGCGTCCGCCAAGGATCAGGTCCAGCGCATCGCGCACCCCTTCGTTCCCGTGCTTTTCGGCGAGCAGACGCGGTAATCGCTGCGTCCCGCCATAGCCCGGCAACAGCCGCAGCCGGATTTCGGGCTGACCAAAGCGCGCAAAACGCTCCGCCACCCGGTAATGACAGGCGAGCGCAAACTCCATGCCGCCGCCCAGCGCCACGCCCTGCACCGCCGCGATGCAGGGCTTGCCCATCATCTCGATCTTGCGAAAGGCGAGCTGCGCATTGTTGGGCAGCACCATCGCCTCATCATGGCTGTGGATTTCCTCCAGCATCTGACGGATATCCGCGCCCGCCACAAACGACGCCGTACCCTGGCCGGTGAACACGACCGCGACAACATCATCCTTGCGCGACAGATGCTCGACCACAATCACCAGCTCATCAATCGCGCGTTCGTTCAGCGCATTGACCGGGGGGTTGGTAACGGTGACGGTCGCCACGCGCTTGCCTGGTGCAACGACATTATACTGGATCAGGAAATAACGGTACCGCTCAAACAGCGATTGATCCTCTGACAGGCGCTGCTTGCGCTGCCATTCATCAATCACCGTCTTCATTTCGGTCAGCGCCTCAGGATTGCGCAAGGTCGTCACGTCGCCGACATCGCCACCCTCAACAAGTGCGCGGACCATGCGGCGCATGTATTTGCCACTTCGCGTCTCGGGGAATTGCGACACCTCGATAAAATCGGCCGGCACGGCGACAGCACCCTTTTCGCTGCGCACCAGCTCAAAAAGCCGTCTTTTGTCGTCCTGCGTCAGTTTGCGACCCGCGACCGGCACAACAAAGGCGAGCGGCGTCAGCCCCTTCTCCCGGTGCGGCGCACCGACGACGAGCACATTGCCAACGGGTGAATCGGGATCGAGCGCCTTATCGCGCAGCACCGCACCCTCAATCTCTTCGGTCCCCATCCGGTGGCCCGACACGTTGATCACATCATCGCTGCGGCCGTGGAGCGAGAACGAGCCATCGTCATGCGCGATGGCGAAGTCGCCCTGGGTATAGGCCCAGACGCCCTTCCAGCGTTTCCAATAGCCATCCGTCCAGCGCGCAGCATCACCGTACCAATCGCCGATAACGCTGCCATTTTCGACCTGAAAATTCTCGACATCGCCCCAGATAGTGCGCGCAAGATAAGGATAGGGCGCAGCGATGACGATCTCACCCTTCTCGCCCATTTCCGCCCGTCGCCACGGCACGCCCTCTTCTCCGCGCCGCGCAAACAACGGGTCAGGCGCGACGCCATCGGCATCTTCCACCCACACATCGCCGACAATCCACGGCAGCGGATAGGCATGGGCGTCAGGCTTTAACGGGTAATCATCGTTGCCATAAAAATGCGTCCAGGCGATGCCGCCATGCTCGGTCGCCCAATAGCTGTTGATATATTGCGGCACGACATGCTGCATGCCGTAAGCCTGCACCGACGGCGAAGTCGGCTCCGCGCAGAAGGTGGCAACGCGCAAGGACGACATATCGTATCGCTCGACATCGGCCAGATTGGCCGGATCAGACATGACGGATTTCAGGAAGGTCACACCCGCCTTGAAGATGGTGACCTTGTGCCGCTCAATCATTGAGGCAAAGCGCCCAGCATGCGGGAAGACGGGCGAGCCTTCCGAGACGATCGTCGTCACGCGCGTGACGAGCGGCGCGCAGATCAGATAGCTTTGCCCGGTGATCCAGCCCGGATCAGCCACGACAAACAACGTATCGCCGGGTCGCGCGTCGAACGAAACCGCCATGGTGTGCGCAACGCCCGCTGCATAGCCATGCGCATGCACGATCCCCTTAGGCTTGCCGGTAGAACCCGATGTGTAGATAAAAAACATCGGATAATCGGCATCAACCGGTACCGGACGCGACGACGCCCAGATCGCACGGACGAAATCTGCGTCTGGCAGTGCCATTAGATCGGCCTCGCTCGTCACCGCAAAACCCGCCGCCTGCGCCTTGGCGAGCAAGGTCTCGAGCGCGGCATCAGTCAACTCGTGGCTCCAGCGATCGCGTTCGGGGCGCCAGATGATATCGGGTTGCGCGGTATGGCGCACCACAATCACCGCTTCGACGCGGGGCGGCAGGGTGACAAGGCTCGACGCAATCGCAATCCGCACACGCGCGGCATCGCTCGTACTAATCCGCCCCTCCTTGCCGAGCAAAATAAGCGCGCGACCCACGCCGCGCATCACGTCAGATCGCTCAACCGTCACCGCGCCAGCAAGCGTCTCCTGCACCGTATCACGGATCGTCGCGCAATCCTCGTCGGGCAAACCCAGATCGGTCTCACCCAAAATTTGCAGCGCGGTTGAAACCGGCACATAATTGTCGAGTGCCGGATCAGTATAGGCGGTCTTGAACGCCGCAACCTGCGCATTGCGATAGCTGCCGTCGGAGGTAACGATCACCCGCGCGCCGGCATCACAAATCCGGTCAGACAGTGTCTTGTCGCTAAACCCGCCAAACACCGCTGTATAAACAATGCCCAGCCGTTTGGCAGCCTCCGTCCAATAAATCTGCGGCACGATGCTCGGCATGTTAAGCGCAATGCGATCACCCGCCTTCAGCCCCAGTGCCTCCAGCGCCAGCGCGCATTTCGCCGTTTCCAGCAATAATTGCTTTCGGCTGACGGAGAAACAGTCCACCGGCCCGCCGCGCCCGTCATCGGACGACATATCCCACCGATCGCCTTCAAAGATAACCGCAGCTTCATCGCCATGTCCGGCGAGGACATGCCGGTCGATCTCACTGAACACAGCATTGGTGCGACCACCAACAAACCAGCGCCAATGCGGCGGTTCGCTCGCGTCAAACGCCTTGGTCCAAGGCGCGAAATCGGCGGGCAGATCGGGCGATACGGCGTCGCCGGTCACGGCATCCCAGCCCGACCAGCTGCCCGCGTCATCCTTACTCAGCCAGGCACCCGCCGACCCGGATGATTCGACAAACCAATGAATCGTCCGCGCCGCCACATCGCCGTGGTATGCGCCGGGATCAGCCAGCACGGCCGCGCGAACATCTGCCCAGTCAGCAGCTGTCCTGATGGGGTTTTGTTCGGCAATCGTCACGGCAGCAGCAATTGGCAACACAGCACTATTCATTCAAATTTAGCCCCCAAAGAACGAATATTATTGCGCAGAAACGACCATTCACGCATGTTTGAAATTATATGTCTGCCTGGATGGCTATTTTGTTAGAATGCAAGCTTCCGCAATGCAACATCAAAAGCGCTTGTCTCTGCGTCCAGATCAGGCAACGACATTCAAATCAACGTTAACGGGATTCTCCGATGATGCGCCTTACCGCTGTGCTGCTATATTCCAGCGCCCTGTCGCTGGCGATCCCCATTGGCGCAACGGAGGCGCAAGGCTTGGGCGGGGTGACAGCATCGAAGGTGCGGCTCTTTACCGGCGGTGATCTGTTTAACCTCGAACAGGCCGCCGATCCGCAGATCAGCCCTGATGGCAGCCGTATCGCCTATGTCCGCAACAGCGCCGATATCATGACGGATCGGACGCGCGCGACGATCTGGCTGATCGACACCCGAACCGGCGCACAGACCCCGCTGGTCGCCGGACCCGGCAGCCATAGCAGCCCGCGCTGGTCGCCCGATGGATCGCGGATCGCCTTTGTCTCGATGGTTGAGGGGCAGAGCCCGCAATTGTTCGTCCGCTGGATGGCATCGGGCGAGAATGCGCGGATCACTGGCCTGCCCGACTCGCCCAGCGCGATCAGCTGGTCGCCCGATGGCCGCCAGATTGGCTACACGATGGCCGTCCCCGGTGAGCCAACAAAGCTTGGCGCTGCGCCCGCAAAGCCTGAGGGCGCGAAATGGGCCGAAACGCTTGAGGTAATCGACCGCGTCACTTACCGCGCCGATGGCGGTGGCTATCTGAAACCCGGTTTCGACCATATCTTCGTCGTTGCAGCCGATGGCGGTGCGCCCCGGCAACTCACCCAGGGCAGCTTCGATCATGGCGGCCCGCTCGCCTGGACACCCGACAGCAGGCGCATCCTGTTCAGCGCGGTGCGCCGCAAGGATTGGGAACGCGAACCCAACAACAGCGACATTTACAGCGTTGATGTGGCTACCGGCGCAATCACCGCGCTGACGGATCGTTACGGCCCCGATCAGGCCCCCGCCATCTCGCCTGACGGCAGCAAGATCGCCTGGCTCGGTTTCGACGACAAATATCGCAGTCACGATAATGACGATCTTTACGTCATGAACAGCGACGGATCGGCCAAGCGGCTGCTGACGGTCGGGCTTGATCGCGGCATTGATCGCGCCGTCTGGGCGGGGGACAGCCGCTCGCTGATCATATCCTATGACGATCACGGCGTAAAACAGGTCGCGCGCGTCACGCTCGACGGCAAGGTGACGACCATCGCGCGCGGACTAGCAGGCGGCGGGCTTGATCGGCCTTATACCGGTGGCAGCTTCTCGGTCTCAACCGGAGGCTCAATTGCCTATACCGGCGGCACCCCCGCAAGCCCGGCTAATGTCTTTGTTACCAGCGGCGGTGAGGCACGACAGCTGACCCGGCTCAACGAGGGCCTGCTTGCCAGCAAGGCGCTCGCCCCGGTTCGCGCGTTGAAGGTGACGGCTGCGGATGGCCGCGCGATCGATGCCTGGCTCGCCACGCCACCGGGCTTTACCGAGGGCAAGCCCGTGCCGCTAATCCTGGAAATCCACGGCGGCCCGCACAGCGCCTATGGCCCCATGTTTTCCAGCGATGTGCAGCTTTACGCTGCCAGCGGCTATGCAGTCCTTTACGTCAACCCGCGCGGCAGCACGTCCTATGGCAATGATTTCGCCAATCTGATCGACAAGAACTATCCCAGCGACGACTATGGTGATCTGATGGCTGCGGTCGATGCAGCGATTGCGGCAGGCATCGCCGATCCCGCTGATCTGTTTGTCACCGGCGGCTCAGGCGGCGGTGTGCTGACCTCATGGATTGTCGGCAAGACTGATCGCTTCAAAGCGGCCGCCACGCAAAAACCCGTCATCAACTGGATCAGCGAGGCGCTGACGATGGACAACACCGGCTTTACCTCGCGCTACTGGTTCAAGAAGCAACCCTGGGAAGACCCGATGAGCTATTGGAACCGATCGCCGTTGAGCCTTGTCGGAAACGTCAAGACGCCAACGCTCGTTGTCGTGGGCAGCATGGATTACCGCACGCCCGTGAGCGAATCGGAACAATATTACGCCGCTCTCCAAATTCGCGGTGTGCCGACCGCGCTCGTCAAGGTAACCGGCGCCAGTCACGGCGGGTTCACCGCCCGTCCCTCTCAGTCCGCCGCCAAGGCATCCGCCATCCTCGCCTGGTTCGACCGCTATCGTGGCAAGCCGAAACCGGTGGTGCCTGCGCCCGCCGATTGAGCTAAACTTGCCTTTGTCACTGCGCCAGAAAACGCCGCCACAGGAAGCCAGCCATGCCCGTCCTTGATCGTACCCCCGTCTCCGGATCGCTCAAAACGAGCAACCACCCCTATCTCAACGGTGCCTGGACCCCGCTGCATGAAGAGGTGACCGCAGTCGCACTTGATGTCATCGAAGGGGCGATTCCGCACGACATTGACGGCATTTACCTGCGCAATACCGAAAACCAGCTTCACCAGCCGCTTGGTCGCTACCACCCGTTCGACGGCGACGGGATGATCCACCAGATCAGCTTTTCAGGCGGCACGGCGAGCTATCGCAACCGTTTTGTCCGCACGCGTTGCTTCCAGGCGGAGCAGGAGGCGGGCGATTCGCTTTGGGGAGGGCTGATGGACCGCGCGGGCACCTCAAAACGACCCGGTTTCGGCGCACATGGCAGCCTGAAGGATTCCTCCAGCACGGACATCATCGTTCATGCCGGCAAGGCGATCTCCACCTTCTATCAATGCGGCGAAGGCTATGTGCTCGATCCCGAAACGCTGGAACAACTCGGCGTCGCGCCCTGGGTCCCGCTCGATGGCATCTCTGCGCATCCCAAGGTCGATGATCGCACCGGGGAACTGCTGTTCTTTAATTATTCAAAACACGCGCCGTATATGCATTACGGCGTCGTCAACCGGGCGGGCGAGCTTGCGCATTACATCCCCGTGCCGCTGCCCGGCCCGCGCCTGCCGCACGACATGACCTTTAGCGAAAATTGGTCGATCGTGAATGATCTGCCGATGTTCTGGGATCAGGACCTGCTCAAGCGAGACATTCACGCCGCGCGCCTGCACGAAGGCGTGCCAAGCCGTTTCGCGCTCATCCCCCGGCACGGCCAGCCAGAGGATATTCGCTGGTTTGACGCTGCCCCCACTTATATCCTCCACTTCCTCAACGCCTATGAGGAGGGCGATGAGGTGGTGATGGACGCCTATTTCCAAGACAATCCACAACCCCCGCCGCTTCCCAATGAGGACGGCTATGGCCATATGATGGCCTATGTCGACGAACATAGCTTTCAGCCCAAGCTGCACCGCTGGCGGTTCAACCTGGCGGACGGCACGACGCGCGAGGAACGGCTGGATGAC
>JBBQAU010000010.1:0-22710 GCA_038316685.1 Sphingomonadales bacterium | reverse complement strand
CAAATAGGGTGATGCACGAAGGAGCGCAACGGCTGCTATGCAGCCACGCGCACCACAAGTTTGCCAATCGCCCCGCGCGCCGCCATTTTTGCAATCGCCTTGCCGCCATCTTCAAAGGCAAATACGTCCGTCACGAGTGGCGCAATCTTGCCGTCCCTCCACAATCGGAAAAGATGTTCGACATGCGCCTGATTGGCCTGCGGATCGCGCGCGGCAAAGGCACCCCAGAAAACGCCACATACATCACAGCTTTTGAGCAAGGTCAGGTTGAGCGGCAAGCGCGGGATGCCAGCCGGGAACCCCACCACAAGATAGCGCCCTTCCCATGCAATCGAGCGCAGCGCCGGTTCGGCATAATCACCACCCACCGGATCATAGACCACGTCCGCGCCATTTGGCCCGAGCGCCGCCTTAAACTGATCGGCAAGCGCCTTGGACTGATCCTTGTCGAACGGCGCGCGGCCATAAATAATCGTTACATCGGCACCAGCCTTGCGACAAACCTCAGCTTTTTCTTCGCTTGAGACCGCCGCGACAACGCGCGCGCCAAACGCCTTGCCAAGCTCGACCGCTGCGAGGCCCACACCGCCGGCTGCGCCCATTACGAGCAACGTCTGCCCCGCACGCAGATGGCCGCGATCGAGCAGCGCGTGGATGGTGGTGCCATACGTCAGGACGAGCGCTGACCCTTCCTCAAAGCTGCGTCCTTCCGGCAAGCGATAAAGCCGCGCCGCATCAACCGCGATTTTCTCGACTAAACCGCCATGGCCGACTGTGCCAAGGACGCGGTCCCCGACCACCCACTGCGTCACGCCCTCACCGACAGATTCCACGACACCGGCCATCTCACCACCGGGCGCAAAAGGGCGGGCGGGTTTGAACTGATATTTATCCTCAATGATCAGCACGTCGGGATAATTGATTGAACAGGCTTTGACCGCGACGATGACCTGGCCTTTGCCAGCGACTGGATCAGCGATGGTCTCAAGGCTCAGCGTGTCGGGGCCACCTGGCGCCGTTGACAGCAATGCCCGCATCAATCTTCTCCCGTTGATTTGGCCTTTTGGCGATCATTGCCGCAGCCGATTGGAATATCCGGTAGCCCTTGCCAGCGCGGATCGGGCTTCGTCCAGTCCTTACTCAGCGGCCTTTGGAAAAGCGGGGAGCTTGGCAATGTCGGCGGGCTCGTGCTGGATAATCACGGTCGCCTTCAAATTCCTGGCCAGCGCCTTGAAGCGATCAAGCGAGGCCAGCGTATCAGCGCGATTGGTGTTAAAGGTCGGGACGCCGCTCGACGCGTAATTTTCCTGAAAATGCGCCAGATCGCCCGTCAGAAGAATTGTCTTGCCGCTGCCAAGCTTCACGATCAGCGCGTGATGCCCCGGGGTATGGCCGGGCGTGTCGATCATCGTCACACTGCCATCGCTGAACACATCGCGGTCACCCGTGACCGGCATGGATTTACCCGGGCCGCCGATCCACGTTTTGAGCGCGGCTGGGTTCGCCCCGAATGCGGGCGGGGTCGCGCTGAGCGCATCAAGGTCACGCTTGCCAATCATCAGCGTCGCGCCGGGAAATGATTCCGCTTGGCCGACATGATCGTAATGATAATGGCTGACGCCGATAAGTTCGATCTGCTCAGGCTGAATGCCAAGCTCACCGAGCTGTTCGACGATGGTTTTGGTGATCATAGCCCCACCGGTCTTCTGATCGATCTTGGCGCCCTTCATTGAGGCGGGCAGGCCGGTATCCCACAGCATATAGCGGTCGCCATGCTTGACCAGATAGCAGCTCGCCGTCAGCGCTTTACCCTGACCGGGATAGGCGCGCGTATCGGAGAATATATTGAGATCAGCGATGTAAGTCGTTCCGCAATCAAGCCGCCACAGCTTGACCTCGGGCGGCGCTTGACCGCTCGCGGCGTAGGCACACACACCGCTAAGCACCGTGCCCGCGACCAATAAGACCAACGCTCTTTTCACAGCCATTCCCCCGCCCGCCATTGCATGATGCGGCCCTGCTATCGGGTCTCGTCACCATGTCATCGCTGTCAGTATAGAATCACGCAGGAAACGCAAAGCCCTTGCGCGGCGATGGTTTTGCAAATCTGGCTTAGCGTTGCCCGCGACCACCTTCGTCGAGCGCCGCATGCAAAAAAGCTACGATATCGGCGAGCACAGCTGCCTTGCCGCGAAACGGCTTGGACAGCGCCATTACCACATCCTCGTGACCCAGGCCCGGATAGTTGCGGAACTGCACTTTTGCCCCCAGCGCCTCCAACCTGTCACGTAAAGCAACCGCGTTGCGCGGCTTGACGGTCGTGTCCTTGTCCGATGTCGCCAGCAGCATGGGGGCGGCGTCCGCGCGGGCATAGCTGATCGGCTGGGTTTCGGCGGGCACCGCAAACGCGCCAAAAGCGTTGCGCGAATTGTCCGTCGTGAAGGGGTGAAAATCATACGGGCCGCTCAAGCCCACCGCTGCCTTGATCAAGTGCGGATCGGCACAGGTCGCAATCAAATAGCGGCTATCGAGGTTCAACATCGCGGCAATATAGGCCCCTGCCGAATGCCCCATCACCGCAATGCGCGCGACATCACCGCCCTGTTCGCCCACATGATCGCGCACCCAGCGCATCGCCTCCGCCCCGTCCGCGACAAAGGCGGGGAAGCGCACATCGGGCACTTTGCGGTAATCGGGGATGACCACCACAAAGCCTTGCGCGGCCAGCGCCCGACCCGCAAAGGCATAACCCTCGCGCGTCCCGGCATGCCAGCCGCCGCCGTAGAAAAACACGATGACTGGCAGCCTCTCGCCCGCCCGACCGACCGGCCGCCAGACGTCCAGCTTTTGCCCATGCGTGCCGAAACCGGTCCCTTGCACAGATTGTTCGACACCCGCCCCGCCGCCCGACGCCCAATCAATCTGGGTCAGCTTGTCCAGCCCCGGCACCAGATAAAACCAAGCCACAAACCCCGCGAGCGCGAAGAGCAGCACCTTCAACCCCATCCGGATCAAGCGTCAATCTTGATCAGGTAATGCGCCGACGTCTTGGCCTGCACCTCATCCGCCGTCACGCCGGGGGCAAGCTCAATCAATTCAAACGGGCTGGCGTGATCGGGCCGGTGGAACACCGCCAGATCAGTGATGATCATGTCGATTACATTTTTGCCCGTCAGCGGAAGCGTGCACGCCGGGATGAATTTGGGATCGCCGCTCTTTGAGCAATGCTCCATCACGACAACGATCCGCTTGACCCCCGCTACTAAATCCATCGCCCCGCCCATCCCCTTGATCAGCTTGCCGGGGATCATCCAATTGGCAATGTCGCCGGCTTCGGAAACCTCCATCGCACCGAGCACGGTCAGGTCGATATGCCCGCCTCGGATCATCGCAAATGAATCTGCGCTGCTAAAGTACACGGAGGAAGGCAGTTCGCTGATCGTCTGCTTGCCGGCATTGACGAGATCGGGATCGACCTCGTCCGGGTAAGGGAATGGCCCGATTCCAAGCATCCCGTTTTCACTTTGCAAGGTTACGTCCATCCCCGCCGGGATGTGGTTTGCAACCAAAGTCGGGATGCCGATGCCAAGGTTGACGTAGAAGCCATCCTGCAATTCACGCGCGGCGCGGGCGGCCATTTCGTCACGGGTCCAGGCCCTCGTTTCAGTCATCGTCATGAACCCCCCTTACCAGATAATTTTGACACCGAAATCGCTCATCCTGCCATCGCTCGTGACCAGCGCCAATCCGTGCAGACGCGCCTGTGCTGCCAGCAACCGGTCCCACGGATCATTATTGGTTGAGATGAACGAACCGGCCATCTCGGCGTCGGCCGCAGTCAGCGGCAATTCCGCGAACCCGTGCCTTACCATCTGGTCTGCGAAGCCGCTTGCCAACGGTCGAGCGAAATCGAGTTTGCCGATTCGGACCTTCGTTACAATTTCCATCGCTGTGACCGGGCTGAAAAAGACCTTGTTTGCAATGCTTCGAATAGCGTCGCTCGCGCGGCCTGATAACTGGTCGCGTCCAAGCGCCCACCAAATGACGACATGGGTATCGAGTAGCAGCGCCTCAGACACGCCCGCTACAGACCAAGATGATCGTCGGGCAAAGCATCCCAAAAGCCGTCTGCGAGCGGATCCTTGCCCGCAGGCAACGTGTGCGCGAGCCACCCCGGGACGCGATCTAGCTTTTCGTCGCGGCGCAGCGGAACCAGCTTCGCGATTTCAGTCTTGCCCCGTGCGATGATAATTTCCTCACCCGCTTCGACGCGGGCGAGCAGTCGCGACAGATGCGTTTTCGCTTCGTGGATCGAGACTGCCGACATGACTAAGTCGGTTAGCTAAGCTGTATGGCTGCGTCAAGCATGTCGTTGCCTCCGGCCAGCCGATATGACCGGTCATGTTGATCGCAAAAGCCGCCTGTCAGTCAGGAACGGCCATGCACACCGCGTGCCGACGGCCTAGCAGATTCTGTATAAAAGAAGGATGAGCGACGACCAAACCGGTCCGCTGGAGCGTCAATCCTCGGATTAGCTCTGCCGCTGCAATGCTCAACCACCCGCCCGCCATGAACCAGGGGTTGCGCACTACGCCGCCTCCCTTTCACGCGTTGTCACAAATTCGATCTTCTTGTCGTAAGGCGCACCGAGGATCAGCCTGGTCACATAAATGCCCGGCAGATGAACCTGATCTGGGTCAAGCGACCCGACCGGCACAATTTCCTCCACCTCAGCGATGCAAACCTTGCCCGCCGTCGCCATCGGCTGGTTGAAATTGCGCGCGGTCTTGCGGAAAATCAGGTTCCCCGCCTCATCCGCCTTCCAGCCCTTGATAATCGACAGATCGGTCTTGATGCCGCGTTCCAGGATATATTCCTGCCCATCGAACAGCATTACTTCCTTGCCCTCAGCCACCAACGTGCCGACGCCCGTTTTGGTGTAAAATCCCGGGATACCCGCCCCGCCTGCGCGGCACCGCTCGGCGAGCGTGCCTTGCGGGGAAAACTCCACCTCCAGTTCACCGCTCAGATATTGCCGCTCAAATTCCTTATTCTCGCCGACATAGCTCGAGATCATCTTTTTCACCTGGCGCGTGCGCAACAGCTTGCCGAGGCCCTCTCCATCGATCCCGGCATTGTTGCTGGCGATCGTCAAATCCTTCACGCCCGAGTCGCGCAGCGCATCAATCAGCCGCTCTGGGATGCCGCACAGGCCAAAGCCGCCCGCACAGATCGTCATGCCATCATGAACCACGCCTTCAAGCGCGGTGGCGGCGTCAGGATAAAGCTTGTTCATTCGGCTGTCCTTTGCGGCAAATCGCCCGTCGATTAGGTGGTTGACCGGGCCGTGGTCAAGCAAGCCTCGGCGGATTTTTTCACGTGATCAAATCAATCCCATTTTGACACTGATCAATCCATCTGGTCCCAAATTGTGCGATCAACAGTTTACGTGTTTGTGCCCGGCTTGCTCTTCGGGTTCGCGATCGAGGAGAGACAGTATGCGTTCGATTCTGGTTCATGCAGATACCGGCACCGCCACCGGAACCCGCCTGCAAACGGCGCTGGACATTGCAAGACGCATGCAGGCGCATCTCACCATCCACATCAACACACCGCTTGCGCATTTTGTCGCGATGGATCCGTTTGGCGGCGTCTATCCGCTCCAGGATATGATGATCAGGGCGCAGGAAGCCGAGACGGCGCTCGTCACCCGCCTGACCGCACAGCTGAGTGGCGAAGATGTCCCCTTTAACATCATCACCACATCGGGCGAGCCGATTGACGAGATCGTCCGCGCGGCACGGCTCGCTGATCTGGTCGTCGTTCCGCTGGACGCCAGAGAGAGCACGTCGCGTTCCGCCGCCGAAACCGTCGGCGGCGTTGCCATCGCGGTCGGCAGCATCGTGCTCGCCTTGCCCGTCGATTTAACATTCACGCTCGCAGGCCGCGCGATGATCGCCTGGAATGGCAGCCACGAAGGCGCCAACGCGCTGCGCCGCGCCATCCCGCTCCTCGCACTTGCCAGTGAGGTGCACGTCATCACTATCGGGCATGACAAGGCAAAGCTGCCTGCTGCCGACGCGCTGGAGTATCTGTCCCGGCATGACATCCACGCCGCCCTCGACGAGCGCAAGCTTAACGGCAGCATTGAAGAAACGATTCAACTCAGTGCGGTCGGCATTGGCGCAGACTGGGTTGTGATGGGGGCTTATGGCCATAGCCGCATGCGTGAAATGGTGTTCGGTGGGGTGACACGGTATCTGCTCGACAATGCAAAGTTCCCGCTCCTTTTGGCGCATTGATCGTCGTCGGTGCTGCAAGGGCGCGGCGGCGCGCTTCTGTCCAGCCACCGGTCGTCTCCCGGTAGCTGATCCGGACCCCCGCTTCTGACGGCAATGATGTTTTAGGGGTGACAATCCAGCAAGACCCCGGCGCAAGGCCGGGGGTGGCGATTGCTGGTCAGGTGGACATGCTAAACCGCCGCGCCAAACAGCCGACCAATCCCGGCCGTCAGCGCAAAGGCAATGCTGCCCCAGAAGGTTACGCGCAGCGTCGCCCGCCAAACATTCGTGCCGCTAACGCGCGCGCTCACCGCGCCGAGCAGCGCGAGAAACACCAGCGAGGCCACTGCAATAACTGGGATCAACGATCGCCCCGGCACAACAACCACCAGCAGCAGCGGCAATGCTGCGCCAACCGCAAAGCTGCCCGCAGACGACAGCGCCGCCTGGATCGGCTGGGCCGTTATCGTTTCGGAAAGCCCCAGTTCATCGCGCAAATGTGTGCCGAGCGCGTCGCGCGCGGTCAGCTGATCAGCGACCTGCTCTGCCAGTGCCCGGTCCAGCCCGCGTCCCTGATATATTCGCGCGAGTTCTTCGCGCTCCGCTGCGGGCGTCGTTGCCAATTCGCGCTCCTCTTTGGCGCGGTCGGCCTTTTCGGTGTCGGCCTGCGAACTGACCGAAACATACTCACCCGCCGCCATCGACATTGCGCCGGCCACCAGTCCGGCGACCCCCGTCAGCAAAATCGTCTGCCCGCCCGAACCTGCCGCTGCCACCCCGACAATCAGGCTCGCGGTCGAGACGATCCCGTCATTCGCCCCCAACACGGACGCGCGCAACCAGCCAATCCGTGAAACAAGATGCCGTTCGGCGTGCCGGTGCATGGCTGGATCCTTTAGTAAACCAGTCTGAGCCCAGGCCGAGCCCAAGGCATGCTGATCAACTGCCCAGTCCCCGACAGGGTTACAATGGCAGTCTTCCTATCCGTCCCGCCCCAGCAGATATTGGTTGTCAATGGATCAGGCATGGGCACAAATTCAACCAGCTCACCCGCCGGGGAAATCACAGAAATCCCGCTCTCACCGATCGTCGCGACGCAGATGTTGCCGCACTCCTCAACCCCCAGCGAATCGAAGAATTTATAGCCAGCGGGACGGTAAAGCGGGGTGCCTGCGCCCCCCAGCCCCACCGTCTGATCGACTTTACCGGGCGCGGTAATGTTGAACGCCATCAGCCGACACGTATAGGTCTCCGCTGCGTAAAGCGTCTTGCCATCGGGGGACAGGCCAATGCCATTGGGGTTTTCGCTGGGGAACACCACTTCCTCCAAATGGCTGCCATCGGCCTTGGCGTAGAAAATGCCGGTGATGTCGCGCTCGCGGGGACGGTTCTTACCGTGATCGGTGAACCAGAAGCCGCCATGCGCATCGAACACGATATCGTTCGGCCCGCGCAAGACACAGCCGAAATCGCCATCCTTGTAGAGCACCTCAACCGCGCCGGTTTCGATATCGATGCGCTCGATCCGCCCGCCTGAATAATCGTCGGCTTGGCCGTGCGGGATCAGCAGGCCGCTCGGGTGCTCGACATAGTTAAAGCCGCCATTGTTGCAGCAATACAGCTTGCCATCGGGGCCCATCGCCAGCCCATTGGGACCACCACCGGGTGTTGCCACCACCTCTTTTGATCCATCGGGACGCACCCGTGTGATCCGCCCGGCGGCAATTTCCACCAAAATCACGCTGCCATCGGGCATTGCGACAGGCCCTTCGGGAAAGCGCAGGCCGGTCGCAACTGTCGTGAATTCGGGCATTCTATCCCCCTCGCATTGGAGTGTTTGAGGGCCTATCTGCACCCCATACCCCGCTTCGCCAAGGAGAAACCCTGTGCCCACCGCCAGCTATAATGCCGATCTTGCGCTGTTCGTCGACGGCGCGTGGCGCGCGGGCGAGGGCCGGGACACCCGGCCTGTTATCAACCCGGCGACGGGCGATGCGATTGCCGAGGTGCCACTCGCGACGGCCGCCGATCTGGACACAGCCCTCATAGCGGCGGAGCGCGGCTTTGCGGTCTGGCGCGCCACCGATGCCACCGCACGCGCGGCCGTTCTCCACAAAGCCGCCGAGCTCATTCGCGCTCGCACCGAGGCCATTGCAACACTCCTGACGCGCGAACAGGGCAAACCCATCGTCGAGGCACGCGGCGAAGTGGCCGGGGCAGTGCAGATGTTTGACTGGTTCGCGGACGAAGCGCTGCGCCATTATGGCCGAGTGCTGGTCCGTCCGGCCGGGCAGCGCGCGATCGTCATCCAACAGCCCGTTGGTGTTGTCGCCGCGCTCAGCCCGTGGAACTTCCCCGTTTATCTGATGGCGAAAAAACTGGCACCCGCGCTCGCCGCCGGTTGCGCCGTCATCTGCAAGCCGCCTGAGGAAACCCCCGGCTGCACCAGCTCGATCATGCATTGTCTGGAGGATGCCGGCCTGCCCAAGGGCGTCGCGCAGCTCGTCTTCGGTGTGCCTGATACCGTCAGCCGCCACCTGATCGCCTCCCCCATCGTGCGAAAAGTCAGCTTTACCGGATCGGTCCCGGTCGGCCAGCATCTGCTCCGGCTGTGCGCCGATGGCGTGAAGCGCACGACGATGGAGTTGGGCGGCCACGCCCCCGTGCTGATCTTTGCCGATTGCGATCTGGAAAAGACGCTCGATATGGTCGTCCCGCAAAAGTTCCGGAATGCAGGCCAGGTCTGTGTCAGTCCGACGCGCTTTTACGTCGAAGAGGCGATCTATGACGCCTTCCTCGCCGGGTTTGCCGCCCGCACCGCGCAGGTGGCCGTTGGCGACGGTTTTGATCCCGCCAGCCGGATGGGGCCACTCGCCAATATCCGCCGACCCGACGCAATCGAGCGGCTCGTCGATGACGCCAAGGCCAAGGGCGCGAGAATTTTGGCAGGGGGCGAACGCTTCGGCACCGGTGAGAAAAATGGATCGGGTTTCTTCTTCCAGCCCACCCTGCTCGCCGATGTGCCCAACAAAGCTGACATCATGTCGAGCGAACCCTTTGGCCCCGTCGCAGTCAGCCGATCGTTCAAGAATTTCGATGATGCAATCGAACAGGCCAATCGCCTGCCCTATGGTTTGGCGGCGTTTGCCTTTACCGAAAATGGTCGCCGCGCCAATCTGCTGGGCGACGCGATTGAGGCCGGGATGGTTGGCATCAACAGTTTTGCAATCAGCAGCGCGGATGCCCCCTTTGGCGGGGTAAAACTCTCCGGTTTTGGCAGCGAGGGCGGAACCGAGGGCTTTGACAGCTATTGCGTGACCAAGGCGATCCATCAGGCTTGAGGGATTAGCGCAACTCCCTCCCAAAGGAGGCGGTTTAGACATCAGCCCTTCCCGTTCAGGGGAGAAGTTCGGATGGGGGCTATCCTCTTAACGACGCATTTGCGGCACGCCCCTGTCCCGGACCCCGCCCCTGCAAGCAACGGGCTTGATATACGCTCCGCTAGCGGATCATCGCGCGCCTCGCTAAACCGCAGTTCATGAGCACAAAACGCACCGGTGGCCGCATCCTCATCGACAATCTGATCGCGCAAGGCTGTGATCGGATTTTCCAGGTACCGGGCGAGAGCTTCCTCGCCGTGCTTGATGCGCTGCACGACACGCCCGAAATTGATCTTATCACCTGCCGTCAGGAAGGTGGCGCGGCCTTCATGGCGTGTGCGGATGGCACACTGACGCAGCGACCGGGCGTGTGCTTCGTCACGCGTGGGCCGGGGGCGACCAATGCCTCAATCGGTGTGCACGTCGCGATGCAGGATTCACAACCAATGATCCTGTTCATCGGCGACGTCGAGCGCCAGATGCGCGACCGGGAGGGATTTCAGGAGGTCGATCTGCCCGCGATGTTCGCGCCCTTGTGTAAATGGGTCACGCGGATCGAGGATGCCGCGCGCATCCCGGAATATGTCGCGCGGGCGTATAGTGTCGCGACGAATGGCAGGCCGGGGCCGGTGGTGATCGCACTGCCCGAGGACATGCTAAAGGACGAGGTTGAGGCGCTCGATCGGCCGCGCGTCGCGCGCGTCGCCCAGTCGCCCGATCCCGGAGCGATGGCGCGACTCGAAATGCTGCTCGCCAGCGCGGAACGCCCCGTCGCCATTGTCGGCAGCGGCGGTTGGAGCAAGGCTGTCGCGCGCGATCTGAACGATTGGGCCGAACGCCATGACCTGCCCGTCGCCACCGCATTTCGTCGGCAGGATGCGCTGGGGGCATGTGCGGTCTATGCCGGCAATCTCGGTTATGGCCCCAACCCCAGACTGGTTGCGCGGATCAAGCAGGCCGATCTCATCCTCGCCATTGGCGCGCGATTGGGCGAGGCGACGACTGACGGCTACACGCTCCTGTCGCCCGATCATCCCGGCCAGACTCTGGTGCATATCCATCCTGATCCAAACGAACTGAATCGCGTCTACCGCGCCGATCTCGCGATTTGTGCAGACGTGGAGAGCTTTGCCGCCCACATTGACACCCTAAATGTCACCAAGCGCGACCGTGGCGGCGCGGCGGCGCATGCCGAATGGCTTGACTGGTCAACGCCGCAACCCCGCGAGGGCGTCACGCTCGACCTCGGCCCCTGCGTCGCTGCGATGCGAGAACGGCTGCACGAGGCAGACACGATCATCTGCAACGGCGCCGGGAATTTCTCGGGCTGGTGGCATCGCTATTGGCATTACGGCAACCCAGGCACTCAACTCGCCCCGACCGCAGGCGCGATGGGCTACGGTGTCCCCGCCGCCGTCGCAGGCGCGCTACGCTGCCCAGAAAAAACCGTTGTCGCGGTCGCGGGCGATGGTGATTTCCTGATGAACGGGCAGGAACTCGCTACCGCCATCCAGCACGGCGTCAGCATGATCGTCATTGTCGTCGATAATAGCGGCTATGGCACGATCCGCATGCATCAGGAACGCGACTACCCCACGCGGCGTAGCGGCACCCAACTGCGCAACCCCGATTTCGCCGCCCTTGGTCGGGCGTATGGCGCCTGGGCCGAAACCGTCGAAATCACCGCCGAATTCGCCCCGGCACTTGACCGCGCATTGGCGGAAAAGGGCGTGCGGCTGTTACACCTGAGGACGGACATTGAGGTAATCACCAACGGCACGACGCTGACCAAGCTGCGCGGCGGGTGAGAATCTTTCGGGTTTCGAGCAAATAATGCTGCCGTAATCGCCGATGTTGCAATGTTAATCGCAATAATCATGATTGCTGCTGTCCACGAATTCAGCTTAGTCGAGGCGACCTCGATAACCGTCATTCCGATATGCGCCAAACCACTGCTCAGTCGTGTGCGACCGATCGCCATTCAGTTCAGACGACACCAAAACTTCGCTGATCGACCCTGCGAATTGCATCAAATGTTTTGCCAAAAGCCACTTGCCGATTCATATTATTTCAGAATAGTTCTGACGCGGGAAGGCTTAGCGAGATCCGACGGCGCATGAGAACGATGATTAAACGATGGCGAATCATCTCGTTGACCCGTCGCCGATTCTGAATTTATCGGCAACTGCAGCGTTTGTGCGGCGACTAGGATCAGCGCTGAAAACGCGCCTAGAACTAGGCTGCGCCTATCGGTGATCGCAAACGCAATGGGATCGCCCGATACTTCGCCGCGGCGCGCCATCATCCAGATGCGGGTGAGCCAGTAGAGCAAGATGAGGCACAGCCCGAACAGCAATTGCGGTGTGCCATGGTCATAAATCTCGCTAACATTGTTGATGAACAACGCGAGGACGAGGATCGAAACCATGCCCGCCGCAACGCCCGTCATCATCACAACATCGACATCGGCGGGTGCATAACCGCGGCCACCGAGCATGCGCCGGGGATCGTTGGTCGGCTGGGCAAGCTCGGTATAACGTTTGAGATAGGCCAGGCTGAGGAACACAAAGATCGCAAAGGTCAGCAGCCACGAACTGACCGGCACGGTCACCGCCACCGCCCCGGCAAAGATCCGAATCGTATAAAGGCACGCCAGCACAATTACATCCAGCGTAACGACAGCCTTTAGCCGGAAAGAATAGGCTGTGGTCAGCACGAGATAGCTCAGCAGCACGGTGGTGAAACCAGGCCCCAGCGCCAGCCAAGCCGCCAGCGGTGCGCCGAGTAGCAACACCGCAGCCACCGCAAGGGCAACCGGAATGGGCAGTGCGCCAGAGGCAAGCGGGCGGTTGCACTTGGTGCGGTGTGCCCGATCGGCGTCGATATCAACCAGATCGTTGATGAGATACACCCCCGATGCCGCGAGCGAAAACAGGATGAAAGCAATACCCGCCTGCCCGACCAGCAAGGGCTGATACCATAGCCCCGCCGTTACGAGCGGCACGAAGACGAGCGCGTTCTTCGCCCATTGGTGCACCCGCATCGCCTTCATTACGGCCCGCCAGAGCGGTTTGCGCGCACACGCGATCCGGGTCACCCCGGCAGGGCAGTAATCGACGCTAAAAGCGCCTGTTGCCGCGCGCCAGATCGGTTCGTCGGCGCGGGCGTCACCAATGTAATCGAACGTGCCGCCAGCATCGCGCTCGATCCAGGCGAGCTTGCGGCTTCCTTTCAGATTGCGCCGCGCGTTCCCGCCGATGCTTGCGTCGAACAGCCCGATATGGCGTGCCACGCGCGCCACCTGGCGGCGGTGCGATCCGCTGGCGAGCACAACGCGACGCCCTTGCGCGCGTGCGGCCTTGATCAGCGCAACAATCTCTGGCCGATAGGGCAACCGGGAGGCATCAACCGGCTGGGCCCGCGCGACCATCGCCTTGGCATAGGCACGCCCCTTGATCAGCCACCAGCATAGCAGCAATGTTTGCATCACGCCGCCTTTGGCGAACCGGACGAACCCTTCAAGCGATACGTCCCCGCCGATCAGAGTGCGATCCAGATCAACGTAAAGCGGTGCCAACGTCACCGGCCGATGCATGTTCATGCCGGTTCCATTCGCCGATGACGGGCCGACGGTGCCCAACGCGCCGTCACGGGCGCAAGCATGACTGCCGCCAGCACCATGACCAGCGGGATCGCTGGCAGTCGATAGCGTGGCATGACATAGGCAGCAGCATGGACCAGCCAGAACGATGCGATGATGACGATAAGCAATCGCTCGCCAGAAGAACGCTGCCGCCACTGTGCCACAGCCGCGATGGCGAGCATCAGGGTAGCCAGATGTTCAGCGACTGCGACCCACCGGACCAGCCGTACCATAACACGATCAGCACTGCTCGCATGGGGGATGTCGGGCAGCCAGAATAATGCAATCTTCTTTGCCGACAGCGCCGCTGTTTCTGCTGGATGGGTGCGGATATGGTCACGCGCCAGCCCGCCGAGCCAATCGGTCGCAGCAAGCTCGCCGTCCCGCTCGCGCACCTTGTGCCAATCAGCCGCAACCGGCGTATCGCGCAGCGATACGAAATAGCCCGTCGCTGCCGGATTGTTGCCGATGTACAGATTGAACGGCGCGTTGGTGGTCAGCACTGGCCGACCAAGCGTGTTTTGCATATGCCAAAGCCACGGTCCAACCATCATGGTCGCCGCCGCTACGAACGCCATCAGCGCCGAGAATGTTGTGCGGTGGTGCGGGCCGCGCATGATCAACGCGACCGGCACTGCGCAAGCGGTGAGGATGATCGAGGCCCCGGTGAGCAACCCCAGGCCATAACAAAACCCGGCAGCGGCGGCGGTCATCACCGGTCGGTGCGTCCGCATCAACCACACTACGGCCAGTGCAAACCCAGCCAGCAGCGCGATCGACAGGTTCTCCCGGGCAATCGCGGCGCTTACGACAATTGCTGGAATCCAGGCGGCTTGCAGCAGCGCGGAAACTGCGGCGGTCCACGGGCTCGCGCCCACCGCACGGGCGATGAGATACACGAGAAAAGTCGTGATCGCCGCCAGCGCAAGATTGACGGCGGCCACCGCACCAATGGTGACGCCAACCGGTGCCAATAGGGCGCCAAGCAGAAGTGCGTAACCGGGGCTGTAGAACCCGAAATTGCCATAGCTGTCGTGCATCACCCCGGGCCCAAACGCTGTGCGTGCCATTTCCAGATAGGCACCCGCATCGCTGCCGGTCTCGACGGGCAGTATGAATTGCGCGGCCAACCGCGCGCAAAGCGCGGCCGCTGTGACAAGGACGATCATCCGCCAATCGCTCGCATCGAGACGGAAACCGGGAGAAGGGGGAGGGGGTGACATCACTCATGAAGATTATCGCCGTTCGCTTAAGAACCGCTTAAACACTCTGCTGCTAACAGCTTGCGGGACATGAAAATTATCGATCTAAGTCTGATCCTTACCAGCGTCGCGCTCAGTTCAGGCGCACAGTTTGCGCTGAAACTTGGCGCAAGTGCGCCACAGGTCCGCGCGGCGATCAGCGGTGGTGGCACGATGACAGACCGCATGCTTGCTTTTGCAACCACGCCAATGCTGGTATTGGGGTTAGCCATCTATGCCGTATCGGCCTTCACCTGGATTCTGGTGTTGTCGAAACTCGACCTGTCCTTTGCTTATCCTTTTGTGGGGCTTGGTTTCATCATGACCTTTGCGGCGGGCACGTTGCTGCTCGGCGAGAGCGTAAGCGGTGCGCGGGTCGCGGGCACGTTCCTCATCGCGTTCGGCGCGATTCTGGTCGCCCGCAGCGGCTGATCAGCCAGCAGAACATCGCGTCCACGGCGATACACGACGCGCCATCCGGCTGGCACCGATACCGGACGATCAATGTCGGCCACCCAGATTCTCTGAAAGCCATCACGCGCAAGCGCGGCGATGCGCGACGTAAGTGCGGGGGCATTGACGCCGCCATCGGGGCAAATCGCGCCGACATCCTGAGATTGGTCAGACCAGCGCCGACGATCGGACGGCCGATGAAGGACTGCAATATTCGCGCCCGGTAGCTGGAACAGCGTGTTGGTAAGTGCGTCGCGTCGCATAACGGCATAGGCACCGAGCTTTCTATTCGGCGTCAGGCGCCGCGGTGTGCCGCAAGACTTTTTAACTTGGATAAACCCCATGCGGCTCCCACGCGGCACCTGGTCAAGTAGCGCAAGTCGCGAGTCCGTGAGGATCGATTGCTCGCGCAATAGCTGGCTGGCAACGACGCAGCAAAGACCGAAAAGCGCAATCCCTATGGCACCGAGCAGGCGCTCGCGCGACGGGTTTGCCGCAGGGCCGATGACAAGCTCACTAAGCAGCGCCGCTACCGGAAACAGGCGTAAATCCGCCCCCAGCTGCCGAGAACGGTCGTTGGCAGCACGGCAGCGGCACCCAAGTGCAGCCCGGCCCCGACGCCCTTCCGCAAGCGCTGCCCCGCCAATGGTCACGACCAGCACCACCCAACCCATGACATGCGCCGTCCACACCACAAGCGCTACCAGCGCGATGGTTAACGCCATGGCCGGCGCTGGGGCCAGCGCTGGGGCCAGCGCTGGGGCCACGCTGTCGGGGCGGGTCACCATTCACAATCAAAACGCCGCTGCCAAGAACGCTAGTGCGACCAACAGGCTATAATTGATAAACCCATAAAAATAAGGCGGTGCAAGCACGAGCGACAACGCGATCATTGCGCTTGCCGTCACCCGCTCATGCGCCGCTCGACCAAGCGCAATCACGCCGATTACCCCGAGCGGCGCGATCAGGCCGACGATCAACCGCGTCGCCTGCTCCGCGCCCAGCAGCGGAGCCAGCGCAACGACGGGCAGATCGAAGCCCAAATTGCCGATCCACCACCAATGGACGTCCATCATGCGCTGAAATCGGTCGGGCTCGGCGAGAATGTGGTGACGTGCGATGTGGTTTGGCAAATCTGACTTGCCCGGCACTGACGCAAACAGAACCGGGGCGATCGCCAGCAGCATGAGCGCGATGATTATTGCGAGGCCGGAGCGGCGCGGGGATAAGTGCGGTGAGTAATCTGAATCGGGGATTGCCAACATCTCACCGAATGGCTGGCTTAAATCCAAGACATTATTCCGAGTAACTACAAGCCCTGACTGGCGATAGCATGTCGAGCTGGGCGGCGCTGAATCGCCCCAAACAGGCGGCGGCGTTCCCTACCCTCCTAGGGCGATCAGGTAGCATTTCACAACACGTCGACGCTAACAGGCTGCGCTCGAAACGAACGGATCTGGGTGAACTCAAATAATGTGATCCCGCCTGAGACTGGGCGCGCAGCTGAAGTTCGGGCCTTCGTAAACGAATGGCCGATTATCTGAATTGGCGCTTCAAATTTGGCCAGACCGTTCTGGAGCAATATCAGGCGTTCCCAACATGAATTTCAACGCTATTTCTTCCCCGCCTCCAGCGGCACAAGCTTGCGCAAGAACACCTCCACCGGCCGCCAATTTGCCTCCGCGCCCGATGCATTGCGTGCCGCAATCAAGGTCGCGGAGCCGTGCACGCCCTGCGCTGAAGGCGTGAAAAACTGCTTCCCGCTCGCTGCCACCGCATCATAAATCGCCCGCGCTGCCGTGACTTCCTCAGGGATGTTCGCGCTCGTTATATAGACCGGCACCTTCACCGCTGCCGCTGCCGCTTTCACTTCGCCAGGCGTGCCGAGATATTCCCCCGGCGAAAACGCCAACACGCCTTTGACCGCGCCTGCATTTTCCTTGGCGAGTTCAAACACCATCGCAGCGGAGTAACTGCTGCCCCACAGGATGATCGGCTTGCCCCGCTGCTTGGCCCAGTCAATCGCTGCCTGCATATCCTGCTTGGCTTCAGCATAGGGCCGCGATTCACCGATCATGTGGACGGTGGAGTTGTCGCCGAAAAGCTCGCCGCCCGCGCGCGCATCAATCGCAAAGGCATCATAGCCTTGCGCTGCGAGCCGTGGCCCGATCGTGTCATATTCATTCTTGCTCGACCCCGCCTGATGGAACAGCAAAATCGTCCCGCGCGGGCGGGAGGATTCGTAGAACCAGCCGACAATGTTTAACCGGTCTGCGGCCTTGATATTCTCCGGACGGCGCGGCAGCGCGGTCGCGACGGGCTGCATCGGCTGGTCACATGCCGCCACGAACAGCGCGAGCAACAGACTGATTACAAAGCGCATAGCGTGTATTCTTTCATTGCCGACGAATCGAGACGGCCTTTACCCGGTCAGATCAGCCCCGCCAACGGGCTCGACGGATCGGCATAGCGTCGTTGCCCCATCCGTCCGGCGCGATAGGCGAGCCGCCCCGCCTCGACCGCGTGACGCATGGCGGTCGCCATCATGATCGGGTCCTTGGCCTCGGCAATCGCGGTGTTCATGAGCACGCCGTCGCAACCCAGCTCCATCGCGATCGATGCGTCAGACGCGGTGCCGACACCTGCATCGACCAGCACGGGCACGCCCGCGCCTTCCACAATTAGCCGGATCGTCACGCGATTCTGGATGCCAAGCCCTGACCCAATCGGCGCCCCCAACGGCATGATCGCCACCGCGCCGACATCCTCGAGCCGTTTCGCGGCGATTGGATCATCGACGCAATAGACCATTGGCAGGAAGCCTTCCCTGGCGAGAATCTCGGTCGCACGTAGAGTCTCAACCATGTCGGGGTAAAGCGTCTTGGCCTCGCCCAATACCTCGAGCTTCACCAAGTCCCATCCGCCCGCCTCCCGCGCCAACCGCAAGGTGCGGATCGCGTCATCGCCGGTAAAACAGCCCGCCGTGTTGGGCAAATAGGTGAATTTTTTCGGATCGATAAAATCGGTCAGCATCGGCGCGTTCGGGTCTGACACATTGACGCGCCTGACCGCGACGGTGACGATCTCCGCACCCGACGCCTCAAGCGCAGCCGCGTTCTGCGCGAAATCCTTGTATTTCCCGGTGCCGACGATCAGCCGTGAGGTGAAGGTCCGTCCGGCCACCGACCAGGTGTCGGCAACGCCGACTGATGCGTGATCGCCACCACCTACGAAATGGACGATCTCCAGCTCATCGCCATCTTCTACCAGCACCTGCGCCAATGTTGATCGCGGCACGACCTCAAAATTACGCTCAACCGCCACTTTTTCAGGGTTAAGACCCAGCTCGTTGGCGAGCGCTGCCAACGTCAGCCCCGCCATGATCCGGCGATGCTCGCCATTCACCACTATCCCGATTGTGCCGTCGCTGCTCATGGCATGCCTTTGCATTGATTGAACCGGGCATATAGGGAGGGAGACGGCGCAGCGGCAACCAAAAGGGGCGGAATGGGATGCAGGCCAAGCGCCAAATGTTTGCGCAAGCGAGCGGCAAGGCACCTCCCCGCGAGTTTTTTTGACGAGAAACACCTTTTTCGGCAGTTTTGCGTGTTTGGCCATTGCGCTGTAAACCGCGCTGAACCCGCGCATCTTGAAAGCCTGCAATGCCGACAATCTTCGTCCTCAACGGCCCCAATCTAAACCTGTTAGGCCTTCGCGAGCCTGAAATTTACGGGCATGACACGCTGGATGACATTGCCGGTCAGTTGGAGGATCGCGGCCAGGCGCTGGGGCTCACCATCGATATGCGCCAGTCAAACCATGAAGGGCATCTGATCGACTGGCTGCATGAAGCGCAGGCGAGCGGGGCAAAGGGGGTGATCCTGAACGCAGGTGCCTTTACGCACACCTCGATTGCCCTCCACGATGCGATCAAAGCAATTACGACGCCGGTAATCGAGGTCCACCTGTCAAACCCGCATGCGCGCGAGGCATTTCGCCACAACAGCTATGTCGGGCAGGCAGCAAAGGGCAGCATTGCGGGCTTTGGAGCGCTGTCCTATCTGCTCGCGCTTGAAGCAGCAGCGCGCTTCTGACAGGACAGTCGCTGAAAACGGGGAAAGAATAGGTGTTATGGCTGAGACAAGTGATTCTGGTGAAGGTGCAATGCGGGTGGATATCGGCATCGTCCGTCAACTGGCCGAATTGCTCGATGAGACGCAGCTGACCGAAATCGAAGTTGAGGATGGCGACCGCAAGGTGCGTGTCGCGCGCCAATTAGGTGTCGCTGCCGCCCCTGGCTATGCCCCGGCCTATGCCCCGGCTTATGCCCCGCCGCCCGCCGCTGCAGTGGCTGCTGCACCGGTGGCTGCAGCCCCGGTGACCGCCGCGAATGCGGTGAAATCGCCCATGGTCGGCACGGTCTTTTTGTCCGCAGAACCCGGCGCAAAGCCGTTCGTCTCGGTTGGCGACAAGGTTGCCGCTGGCGCAACGCTCGTGATTATCGAGGCGATGAAGGTGATGAACCCTATCCTTGCGACCGCGAGCGGCACGGTTTCTGCGATTCTCGTCGATAATGGCCAGCCGGTCGAATTCGACCAACCTCTCGTCATCGTCGAGTAATCATGGCCCAGATCAAGAAGCTGTTGATCGCCAATCGCGGCGAGATTGCGCTGCGCATTCACCGCGCCTGCCATGAAATGGGCATTGAAACGGTCGCGGTACATTCGACCGCCGATTCGGATGCGATGCACGTCCGTCTTGCCGATCAGGCGATCTGCATCGGGCCGCCCGCCGCCACCGACAGCTATCTCAACATCCCCAATATCATTTCTGCCGCTGAGATATCGGGCGCAGACGCGATCCACCCCGGCTATGGGTTCTTGAGCGAAAACGCGAAATTCGCTGACATTGTTGAGGCGCACGACATCATTTTTGTCGGCCCCAAGCCCGAACATATCCGCACGATGGGCGACAAGGTGGAGGCAAAACGCACTGCGGGCGCGCTCGGCCTGCCGCTCGTGCCGGGGTCAGACGGCGCGATCAGCGACCTTGACGAGGCCAAGGCGATTGCCGAGCGTGTGGGCTATCCAGTAATCATCAAGGCAGCGTCTGGCGGCGGCGGACGCGGGATGAAGGTCGTCACCAACGCAGATGACCTTGAAACGCAGATGCAGCAGGCCGGCACAGAGGCAAAGGCCGCCTTTGGCGACGCGACGGTCTATCTCGAAAAATATCTGGGCAATCCGCGCCATATCGAATTTCAGGTGTTCGGCGATGGCAATGGCAATGCGATCCATCTGGGCGAGCGCGATTGCTCGCTGCAACGCCGCCACCAAAAGGTGCTTGAAGAGGCCCCGTCCCCCGTCCTCAGCCCCGAAGAGCGCGACCGCATGGGCGACATCGTCGCCAAGGCGATGGCCGATATGGGTTATCGCGGCGCGGGGACGATTGAGTTTCTATGGGAGAACGGCGAGTTCTATTTCATCGAAATGAACACGCGCCTGCAAGTCGAGCATCCGGTGACAGAGGCAATCACCGGGCTTGATCTGGTGCGCGAACAAATCCGTATCGCAGAAGGCCATCCACTCACGCTGCGTCAGCAGGATGTGGTATTCCGCGGCCATGCCATCGAATGCCGCATCAATGCCGAGGACCCACGCACCTTCGCCCCCTCGCCGGGCCTGGTGAAGCAGTTTCACGCCCCCGGCGGCATGAACGTGCGCGTCGATAGCGGGCTATACGCAGGCTACCGGGTGCCGCCCTATTATGACAGCATGATCGCCAAACTGATCGTTTACGGCACCACCCGCCAGGGCGCGCTCCGTCGCCTGCGCCGCGCGCTCAAAGAATTCGTGATCGAGGGGATGAAGACGACGATTCCGCTCCACCAGGCGCTGCTCGACGATCCCGAATTCCAGAGCGGCGATTACACGATCAAGTGGCTGGAAGAATGGCTGGCGCGGTAGGCAGCCGATGAAACACCGACTGAGATCGGCTGATTTCGCCTCCAAATTGAGCAGCGCCGCTCGCGAAAATTGAAAGATATCCTATGCGCCGGATTGCCCGTATCCTTGGTTTTATCATTCTTGGCCTGCTCCTCATTGCAGGCGCGGCGCTGCTGATTTTCCGCAACCCCGATACTGATCCCGCCGCGATGCGCGCGAAATATGCGCCAGCGCCCTCACAATTTGTCGATCTCGGCGGAGGGCTGACGGTGCATCTGCGCGATACCGGCCCGCGCGATGCGCCGGTTCTGATGCTGCTACACGGCTCCAACGCCTCGCTCCACACCTGGCAGCCTTGGGCGAACCGGCTGGAGCAGCGCTACCGCGTCATTCGGTTCGATCAGATCGGCCATGGTCTCACCGGACCCAGCCCAACCCGCGATTACAGCGCGGCCGCCTTTATCGATACGGTTGAGAAGGTCCGGGTGAAGCTTGGCCTTGATCGCTTTGTGCTCGCGGGCAATTCGATGGGTGGCGGTGTTGCCTGGCGTTATGCACTTGCCCACCCGGCGCATGTCAGCGGCTTGATCCTCGTTGATTCGGTCGGCCAGCCTGAGCCCGGCGTTGACAATGCACCGCTTGCTTTCCGCGTGGCCCGGATGCCCGTGATCAAGAATATCGCGACGATGGTCACACCGCGCAGCCTGATCGCCGACAGCCTGCCCGCCGCCTTTTCCGATCCCAAACTTGCCGATGCCAGGATGGTCGATCTTTACTGGGAATTGCTGCTCTATCCGGGCAACCGCGCTGCCACGATCGACCGGTTCGCAACCAAGCCCGAATACGCAACACCTGAGCGGCTGGCGCGGCTAGCACTGCCAGTGCTGATCCTGTGGGGCGATGAGGACAGGCTGATCCCTACCTCATCAGCCAAATGGTTGCAGGACCGGATTCCCGGATCGAGCTTGATCGTTTATCCCAAGACCGGCCACATCCCAATGGAAGAACGCGCGGATCAGAGCGCCGCCGACGTCCATCGCTTCATCGAGACGAAGGTGCAGCCGCCACAGCGATAGGAACGGGCACCAGTTTGTCTGGCGAAGTCGGCGGGCGGTTAAAGAGCGAGCAGGACCAGGTGGATGGCTGATGGCTGGGACGGCTATATTTCCCGCCTCATTGAGGCGGGTGCGTTTCGGGGCGGCAATAGCATGGGCGATGGTCTTCTCCTGCGCCGCAACCCAACGGTAGCAGCGTCGCTCAGCCCGATCGTCGGCTATCTGATAATCACTGCGCCAAACCTTGGGGAAGCCGAAAACTTTGTGAGTGATAATCCCATTTATCTGGCTCGCGGCACCGTCGAGCGGCGTTACATGGTCAAAGATTAATTCCACTCGCACAGGACTAACCGCCGCGACGTCGCCCCGCTCAAGCAAACTGAACCGATAATTTGATACTTTCAATAATATCAAATTGTGCTATTCATTTAGAATGATTGATTCGGCTGCTGTCATCACCGCACTTGCCGCGCTCGCGCAGGACCACCGCCTCGCGACCTTCCGGCTGCTGGTAGAGGCTGGACCTCACGGGATGCCGGCTGGCCAGATTGCCGATCGGCTTGGTCTCGCCGCGTCGTCTTTATCATTTCACCTCAGCCAGCTTGAGCGCTCCAATTTGGTGGTGCGCCGCCGGGCTGGGCGCTCGCTTATCTATTCAGCCGATTTTGCCGCGATGAACGCCCTGATTGGCTATCTGACCGACAATTGCTGC
>JBBQAU010000009.1:0-22909 GCA_038316685.1 Sphingomonadales bacterium | reverse complement strand
TGGGTCACGTCGGAACTGTTCGGTGCGCTGAACAGATTGGGCCGCGATATCGAGAATTCCCCGGTTAGCCCCATCCAGTCGGCGGAGCTGTTGGGCTTGGTTGCGGATGGCACGATTTCCGGCAGTCTTGCCAAGCAGGTGTTCGAGATCATGCTCGAGACCGAGCAGGGTGCGACCGCGATTGTCGAGGAACGCGGGCTCAAGCAGACCAGCGATACCGGTGCGATAGAGAAGGTGATCGACGATGTGCTCGCCGCCAATGGTGACAAGGTTGAACAGTATCGCGGCGGCAAAGATGCGCTGTTCGGCTTTTTCGTCGGCCAGACGATGAAGGCGATGGGCGGCAAGGCCAACCCGCAGATGGTGAACGAACTGCTGAAAAAGGCGCTGGGTTAGCGTTAGGCCGCGCAATCGCCCTTCAGCCCCGCGATCCATTGCGAGATCAGCGCTACACCCTCCTTGTGCGTCAGGCTGCGGCCGGTTTCGGGCATCATTTCGCCGGGATCGTTGGTGGCGATGCGATAAGCGAGGATCGAGGCTTCGGGATGGCCGGGGACGATGCTGAACAGCCGGTTGCCAGTGCCGCGTCCGGCGGCGATGGGCGGTTTGCAGGCACCGAGCTTGCGCAAATCACTGGTCGGCAGATCGAGCCAGAGGCCAGAGACGCGCGCGGGGCCAGTCGCGCTGTGGCAATGCGCGCAGTTGATGTCGAGATAGGCGCGAGCTTTGGCATCAATCGCAGCGGTCGCGTCATCGAAACGGGCGGCACGCGGGGCCGATGCAGCGTTTGGCGCGCCGGTCAGATACCCTATCTGCATCAGCCGCGTCAGTTGGTTGACGGTCCCGCCGCTCCCTGGAAAATCTCGGTTGAGATGGCGCGCCTTCAGGCCAATCGGGAAGAGCTGCTTCGTCCGATCAGTGGCGTGGCAGCCAGCGCACTGGTTCACATTGGGGACGGTGTAGACAAAGCGGTTGCGCGCGCCACTATCATCAAATTCGAGCGGGATTGCGGCACCGGTGCGCTGTAAAGTCGCCTCGGTTTGCTCAGCATTCCAGACATAGGGCAGCGCCTCCCACCCTTGCGCGCGACGCACCAGTAGGCGCGTTTCCATCAACCGCGTGTGGGTGAGGTCGAGCCCTTGATCGCCCGCCTGATAGCTGGCCGGGGTTACCTTGAGCACGCGGGCGCTGGTCCCTGGAGGGGTGCCTGCCGGGGTGGAGTAATAGAAGGTCTTGGCGATCACCGTGCCGATCGGAAAGTCGAAGGTCTTGTCTGGATTATAGCGTGCGCTCATCCCCTTGGGGACAAACACCGCGCGCCATTTCTGCGCATAGTCACTAAACAGCGGGGTCGCGAGTTCATAGGCGACGAGCCCCGCGCGCGGGGTGATCCTGCCCGCTTTTACGTCGAACAAGCCCCACTCTTTGAGCGACTGCGGGTTTTCTTCGGCATGGAAAGTGACCTGGGTCGTCTCATGGACACAGCCCGACAGGCCCAGCGTTAGCAGCGCCGCAATCAGGAGGGCCTTCAACCCGCTCTCACTTCTTGGCGAGCATTGTTGCGGGCAAGATGATTTCTGGCAGGCGTGAGGCGGGCGCACAATCAACACCAGTTTCAATGCGTGGGTTGGCGGCCTTGTTGGGGCCATCAATGTTGAGAGTCTTCGCGTCACCATTCTGCACGCAAATCCCCGCCTTGGCGATCTTGGGGTTGGTGAAGCCATCCCAGAGCACGGGTGGCAGGGCACCACCGCCGAGCGCCTTTAACGGTTCATACCGGGCACCAGGATCATTGCCGCCGCCAACGAAGCGATTGTCGGTGACGTAGACGTTTTCGGGGAAGGGATCATAGGCGGCGGCAATTCCGCGCTTTGATTCAAATCCCAGCGAATAAAAGCTGGAAATGATGACGCTGGCGGTCTGGTTATCCTTGATGTCGTTGTCGAAGATTTCGACATCATCGTTTGAGTTGACGAGGATACCAGAGCCGACCGGCACCGACGCGACCGCTGTACCCTTGGCGGCGAAGTTGACGTGATTGTTTGCAGTCACCTGGTTCTTGTAAACGCGGGTCTTACCGCCGGGGACGGGCAGATCGGGCATGTTAAAGACGAGGATGCCGCCCGTATTGTTGGTGACGATATTGCCGTAAACATCAGCGCCGGTTGAATTTTCTACTTCAATCCCTGCGACATTACCCTCGGCGCGGTTGTTGCGCACGATGATGTTGGTCGATTGGCCAACATAAATGCCGGCATCCGATGCGCCCTTCACAACGCATTCCTCGATCAGCACATTGCTGACCTGAACGGGATAAAGCCCATAAGCGCCGTTGGAGGTCTTTGCGCCACCAGTCCACTCGGCGCGGACCCGACGCATTACGGCATTCTTGGTGCCGTTGATCTTGAGCGCGTCGCCCTTGCTGTCCTCAATCGCGATATCTTGCAGCGTGAAATCATCCCCCGTGACGAGCAGCCCCTCGGCCCCTGAATTCTGTCGGGCAAATGACAGGATCGATTTGTCCATGCCCACACCGCGAATAGTGACGCCGGGAACAGCAACGCTCAGGCTGCGAGTGATAGCATATTTGCCCGCAGGAATGGTGATGACGGCACCGGGCTTGGCATCAAGCAGTTGTTCCTGAAGTTTAGCCTCAAAACCGGGATCAATAACGAACCCCTGCGCATCGGTCTTGGCGGTTGCCGAACAGCCACTGATCAGGGCGATCGTGCTGGCAAGAATGAGCAGGGCTGGCGTATGCATCAGGCATTTTCTCCAATGGGCCGATCTTGGGTCGGGTGACGGTATCTTATGGCGAGTTCGTCTGTATTGGCAATCGCCAAGCAACTAGGCTGGCCACAGGACACATACTTATCCCCAAGACAGGGGCGGTTGAGACAATTTCGGTCAAATTGATCACCTCAAGGCCATAGTTGAAGGCGAACTGGAGATCGCCCGCTTTGCGAAGTCTGACGTCGGGGGGCAGCTTGACCGTTGCGAGCCCAGCCTCATTCGCCATCCGCTCCAACAAACGCTTTAGTAACGCATCGTCGGGCCAGGCTGCGAGATAGCGAAACTCGCCTTTTGCAAAGATGACGCCGGTGCCGCCTGCCAACTGCTCCTCGGGCGTGAGGCTTGTTTCAATATGTTCCAACCAGCGTGTCACTGTAAAGCCGTCACCATCCTCCGTCAGCCCATCGCGCAGGCTTTCCACTCGCACCACCTTGATTGGTAAATGCTGCTGGAGCGTGCCGGGGGGGAGGGTCTCTGGAATCTGAAAGTTGCGCGTCCGGCTGCCGCTGCGTGGGCCGAACAGGACGGGGATGTTGAGTGCCGCGAGCCTATCCACCAGTGCGGCATCCAGGATCGGCAGTGACGGGATGACGACCATCTGGTATCCGTCAAGCGTGGCATCGGCGGGGAGAATATCGATATCGAGGCCCAGTTGCCGAAGCGCCGAATACATCGCGAACACCAGTTCCATGTAGCGAAAGCTGCGCCCCTGTGGTTGCGCATCGAACAGCCACGCCGCCTCATAACTGAACAGCAAAGCAACCGATTTTGGCGGCGGCCCCAGCGCGCCAAGCGTCGCCAGATCAGCCGCCGCCGCGCGCGCCTCAAGCGCGCCGACATCATCCACCCGATCGGGGCGCAGCAACCCGGCATGATGCATTTCCTGCCCGAAGGGTGCTTGCCGCCAGCGGAAATAGGAGACCAATTCTGCGCCGTGTGCGGCGGCCTCCAATGTCCAGAGCCGAACCATGCCGGGCAGCGGCGCAGGGTTGTGCGCTGCCCAGTTTACTGGCCCCGGCTGCTGCTCCATCACCCACCAGCGCCCCCGCCCACAGCCGCGATAAAGATCATGATGGAAGGCGGCGATATCGGGATGGCCCTGCCGCGCATACCGCAGTTTATCGTCGCGGCCGAACCAGAATTGTTCAAGAAAGCCGATCGGGTAGCTATCCCATGTCGCCACATCGAGGTCGCGTGACACGGCGTGATGATCAAATTCAGTGAAGAAACCCATATAGTTATGGACGATGTCGCGCCCCGGTGAATGCGCGCGCAGGATATCGGTCTGGATTTTGTTAAAGGCGACGACCTGATCCGAGGCGAAGCGGCGATAGTCGAGCATGTGCGCCGGGTTGGGCTCGGTCACGGTCAGATGGGGTGGATCGACCTCATAAAAGTCGCGATACTCCTGGCTCCAAAAGACCGTGCCCCATGCGGTGTTGAGCGCCGCAACTTCGCCGTAGCGTGCCGTTAGCCAGCGTCGGAAACCTTGCGCGGCGGAATCAGAATAGCTGACGACGGTATCGTGGCAGCCATATTCATTATCGGTCTGCCAGGCGACAATGGCGGGGTGATTGCCATAGCGTTCGGCGAGCGCGGTTGTAATCCGGCGGCACTCCTCTCGGTAACCGAGATGCGAAAAGCAATAATGGCGGCGCGATCCAAAATTGCGCGGGTTACCCATGGCATCAATCGCGACGATGTCTGGCATGCGATCAACCAGCCATTTCGGCGGCGTTGCGGTTGGCGTGCCAAGGATGATGCCGAGTCCTGCGTCGGCGAGCGTTGCAATCGCCCGGTCAAGCCAGCCCCAGTCATAGCGCCACGGCTGCGGCTCGATCCGGCTCCAGGTGAATTCGCCGATCCGGACGCGCGTCAGGCCCATGTCAATCATGCGGCGGGCATCATCGACCCACCAGTCCTCAGGCCAATGTTCAGGATAATAGCAGCAGCCGAGGCGCATCATGCGGGCGTATCCAGACGGTCAAAAAGGATGAGCAAGGCGCTTGCGGGGCGTGTCAGTGGGAGCACAATGCCGCTCGACGCGAGCATCTGCCCGCTCAGTTGATATTCGGCGGTGGCGCAAGTTCCGGTGGTTAGCGGGAAGGTGACGGCGTAGCGGCCAGCGGGATCGAGCCCGGGGAAACGGATGGGCGGTGCGTTGTAATCGCCTGCAAAGTCGGTCCGCGCGACCAGTGCCAACGCCTGATCGCCCTGCTTAATCAAGGTGCCGGACAAGCCCGGCTCGGCAAACCCCAATTCGTGCATATCCCCGGTGTGCAGCAGGTCCCGAAAATCCTTGTAGAATGCGATGTGCGCGGCGAGGGTCGCCCAGTCTTCGTTGGATAGGGTCGCGGGATCAGCCTCAACCCCCATATGGCCGAAAATCGCGACCTTGGCGCGAAAACTCATCGGGAGCATGTGGCCGGTGATTGGGTTGGGGCTGGGGCCGACATGGTTTCCCATCACCTCAGGCGGGAGGAACAGGCTCCAGCTGCGGTTGATGCGGAGGCGCTCAACCGCGTCATTATTATCGCTCGGCCAGACCCGGTAGCAGCGCTTGAGCATGGCATAGTCGATCCGCCCGCCACCGCTTGCGCAGCTTTCAAATTCGACCTGCGGGTGTGTGGTGCGGAGTCGATCGATGAGAGCATAGAGCGCCTGCGTCTGGCGATAACCAACCCCGTCATTGGGAAAGAGATCACGGTTATGATCCCATTTCAGATAGGCGATCCGGTGACGGGTCAGCAGGCTATCCAGCACACCGAACAGATGCTCGCTCACCTCGACGCGGGCGAGATCAAGCACCAACTGATGTCGCTGCGTTGGCCGGTCTGCGTCTGGGCGGTGGAGGCACCAATCAGGATGCGCGCGGTAAAGATCGCTGTCGGGGCTGACCATTTCCGGCTCAACCCACAGACCGAAATCCATGTTGAGTTCGCCAACATAGTCGATCAACTGATCAAGCCCCTTCGGGAAGCGGACGGGATCGGGTGTCCAATCGCCGAGGCTCGTTTGATCATTGGCGCGGCCATTGAACCAGCCATCGTCAACCACAAACCGCTCAACCCCGATTGCAAAGCCGGCATCGGCCAACCGGGCGAGCCGCAAATCATCCATGTCGAAGGCAACCGCTTCCCAGCTGTTGAGATGAACGCGACGGGCGGGCCAGTGGGCGCGATCTGGCAGAACGTCTTCGCGTAAATGCAAGTGCAGTGCCCTGCGCACGGCGTTTCGGCCACCACTGACAATCGCGATCACCGCATCGGGCGTCGTGAAACGCTCACCCGGCGCGAGCATGATTTCGCCGGGGTCAAGTCGCATCCCCGTCTGGACGCTCGCGCCATCGGCACCGCGTTCGATGACTGTGTCGTGGTCGCCGCTCCACGCCAGATGGAGCGCGATGGCCTGACCATGATCGCTGCCGAAATCGGGCTCATGCGCGATCAGCCAATTCGCGCCGCCAAAACCGGGCCTGCCGCCGCGCGATTCCCCGCCGCTGCGTCCATGGGGAATCGGGCTTGTCGCCTCCTGCATCTCGCCTGCCCAGCGGCCATGGAAGCGGGTGTGGTGCGTTGCCCATCCGGGGAGCGGGAGCGAGACACTAGCGATACGATCAAGCGCAAGCGGCGCTTCGCTGGCGTTGCTGATGGTCACGCGGGCGCTGATCACGTCGCCTGCGCCGATTTCCCAGTCGAGCGTGACGGTAATGCCCGCGCCTGCATCTTGCAGCTCGATATGGCAGCGTCGTTCGGCGATGTGGTGCGCGAAGGGGGTCAGGTTAGTCGTGAGCAGCGTCTCGCCCCGCCGGAGTGTCAGCGCGGGCATCCCCAGATAGCCGCGCCCGGATTGTGGCCACAGATTTGCCAAGCAAGGTAAATCAGGCTGAGACCCATGACGCGCCGGGGCGAGCGATTTTTCAAGCGTTTTCAGATTCTCATGGACCGGAAGCCGGGGTCCAGCGTAAATCAGTCGAACCGACGCAGGCTTATCAAACCCCAGGACGAGCGTGATCGCGTCGCCATCGATGCGATACGGCCAAAGATGCAGCGGACCACTCACCATCGCGCTACCTTGCCGTCCCTTGGCTTGCGCGCAAGATGGGATTGCCTATGGTCAAAAGAAAAATCGGGGGATTAGATGGTGCAGGCAACGCAAATCGGCGGCGGGTTGCAGATGATCGTTGCCGTGGTCATCCTGGCCGCAATTGCCTTTGCGACCTGGCTGAAAGTGCGCAGCGTCGCGCATGATGGCAGCGAAAAGGATGTCTATCTGGCCGGTGGTGGGCTCAGCTGGGTTTTCGTTGCGGGCTCCATCACGCTCACCAACCTGTCGACCGATCAATTGGTTGGCATGAACGGCAACCAGATGTTGCTGCTCGCCTGGTGGGAGATATCAGGCTTTGTTGGGCTAATGATCCTCGCCTATATTTTCGTGCCGATTTATTATCGCAACAACTGCACGACCGTCACCGAGCTGCTCGATCGACGCTATGAAGGCGATACCAAGAGCCTGCGCACCCTGATTTCGGCGCTTTTCCTGTTCGGGAACATCCTCATCTACCTCCCCGCCGGGCTGTATAGCGGCGCGCTGTTTCTACAGGCGCTGTTTGGTAGCGATGTGCCACTCATCCTGTTTGCAGCGATTCTGGCAGTGATCAGTGCGGCTTATACGGCGTTGGGTGGGCTGCGCGCGGTGGCGGTGATGGATACTTATTCGGGATTTGGCGTGTTGGCGATTGCCTTGCTGATCGTCGTGCTGGCGCTGGCGGCGGTCAATTTTGATCTTTTCAGCGGGGTGCCGGTGGAACGCGTCACGATGATTGGGGCTGCGGACTCGCCAATCCCTTTCCACACATTGTTTACCGGCATGATTTTTATCCAAATCTTCTATTGGTCGACCAACCAGAACATCACTCAAAAGGCGATGACCGCGCCCACCGTCAAAGAGGCGCAAAAGGGTGTGCTGGCGGCCGCCGTTGTGCGGATCATGATCATCCCGATCATCGTCACGGTGCCCGGTGTGGTTGCTTATAAGTTGATGGGGCCGGTGGGGGACAAGGCTTACGGCCTGCTCGTCGCGCAAGTCCTGCCGCCCTGGCTGTCTGGGGCGTTTGCCGCGATGATTGCAGCGGCGGTAATCGCGCATACCAGCGCGGTGCTGAACTCGACCGTCGCGTTATACGCGGTTGATTTTCACCGTCCCTATTTCGGCAAGGTAGCGGATAACTGGCGGTTGAGCGCAATCGCATCGGTATCGGTCACGATCATCGCGGTGGCGCTGGTGCCGGTGTATCAAAATGCCACCAGCATCATCAATTTGCTGCAACAGTTGAACGGTCTGTCCTCAATGCCGATCCTGTCAGCGTTTGTGGTCGGCCTGTTGTTTCGCGATGTCGCAGCCAGCGCGGCCACCGTCGGCGTGGTGTGGGGTGTGGCACTTTATGCACTCTTCTCCTTCGTGCTTGAGCCAAGGGGATTGATCCCGCTGCACTATATCGATTTCATGGTGGTGACGTTGTTCAGCTCGATCCTGTTCGCGCTACTGGTCAATCACTTTGCCCTGGGGCGGCGGGCGAGCTTTATCGGTTGGAAGACGGCTGCGGGGTGAGGGGGGACGGGTTGGGGATCGGTTCAGGCAGTATCCGCAGCCGTCACCGACAGGACCAGCGATTGCGCCTCATGTGCCGCAATCGCCGCATCGCTTTGCAGCGTTAGCGCGATTTCGTCAGTGCCTTGCATCAGACAGGCGCGGCGGAAGGGGTCGAGCGTGAATTCAAACCGGTCCTGAAACGGGGTCGTGACCGTCATCGTCGCTAGATCAATCGTGATCGGATCAGTCTTTGCAACTTCCAGCAACCGATCAATCGCCGCCTGGGGAAGCACGACCGCGACCATCCCGTTCTTAAAGGCATTGCCAGAAAATATGTCTGAGAAGGACGGCGCGATCACGGCGGTGATGCCCATATCCATCATCGCCCAGACGGCATGTTCGCGGCTTGATCCACAGCCGAAATTGTCACCCGCGATCAGGATGCTCGCACCTCGGTTTGCTGGTTCGTCAAAAACATTGCCTGGGGTGCGGCGGATCGTTTCAAACGCATGCTGGCCGAGACCCGTTCGGGAGATCGTCTTGAGATGATCGGCAGCGATGATCACATCGGTGTCGATGTTGGCAGCACCCAGCGGGTAGGCGCGGCCCCGAACCTGCTCGACAGGGATCATCGCATCATCTCGCGAACATCGCTCAGGCGGCCGTTGATCGCGGCAGCGGCGGCCATCGCGGGGGAGAGCAGGTGGGTGCGCGCGCCAGGCCCCTGCCGCCCTACGAAGTTACGGTTGGAGGTGGACGCACAGCGTTCCCCCGGCGGCACCTTGTCGGGGTTCATGCCAAGACACATTGAGCAGCCAGGCTCGCGCCATTCAAAGCCTGCCGCCTTAAAAATCGCGTCGAGCCCCTCGGCTTCGGCCTGTCGTTTGACCAGGCCCGATCCCGGTACGACCAGCGCCTGACGGATGCTGGCGTGGATGTGGCGTCCGTCGAGCAACGCAGCGGCGGCGCGCAAATCCTCGATCCGGCTGTTGGTGCAGCTGCCGATAAAGATGTTTTCAATAGGAATGTCGGTGATCGCCATGCCCGCCGTCAGCCCCATATAATCCAGCGCTTTTGCAGCAGCGGCGCGGCGCGCGGGGTCAGCGAAACTAGTCGGATCAGGCACGACGCCGGTGACGCTCACGACATCGTCCAGGCTCGTGCCCCAGGTGACCGTTGGCGCAATGTCGGCGGCTTGGAAGCTGATGCTGCGATCAAAATGTGCGTCTTCATCGGTACAGAGCGTACGCCAATAGCTGACCATGCGGTCCCAATCCGCACCCTGTGGCGCGCGGGGCCGGCCTTTCAAATAGGCGAAAGTCAGATCATCAGGCGCGATCAAGCCGGAGCGCGCACCCGCTTCAATCGACATGTTTGATACGGTCAGGCGCCCCTCAACGCTCATCGCCTCAAAGGTGGCCCCGCGATATTCGATGACATGGCCGTTGCCGCCCGCTGCGCCGATCTGCCCAATGATTGCGAGGATCAAATCCTTGGGCGTGACGCCAAAGCCAAGTTCGCCATCAACCCGGATTTCCATGGTTTTGGACGGGGCAAGTTGCAGCGTTTGGGTGGCGAGGACATGTTCGACTTCGCTAGTTCCGATACCAAAGGCGAGCGCGCCCAGCGCCCCGTGGGCTGCGGTATGGCTGTCCCCGCAGACGAGCGTGGTCCCGGGCAGGGTGAAGCCCTGTTCAGGCCCGACAACATGAACGATGCCCTGCTGTGCCGCGCGATCATTGATATAGGGCACACCAAATTCGGCGACATTCGCCTCAAGGGCGGCAAGCTGACCCGCGCTGGCGAGGTCGGCAATCGGCAGGCGATCCCCGTTTGCGTCGACGCGCGCGGTTGTCGGCAGGTTGTGATCGGGGACGGCAAGCGTCAGATCCGGTCGACGCACCTTGCGCCCGGCTATCCGCAATCCCTCAAATGCCTGAGGCGAAGTAACTTCATGGACGAGGTGCCGGTCGATATAAATCAGGCAGGTACCATCGGCGCGACGCTCAACAACATGCGCGTCCCAGATTTTTTCGTAGAGTGTGCGAAAAACGGTGCTCATGACATTGCCCCTGATTGTGCCGACAATTGCGCACGGACGGCGTGACCAAATTCAGTGCCGGTGGCCGCTCCACCTAGATCAGCAGTGCGGATCCCGGCAATCAACGCTGCCTGAACTGCAGCCCGCAACGCCGCTGCGGCCTCCGGAACGCCAAGCGTGTCGAGCATCATCGCGGCGCTCTCGATTGCACCGCCGGGATTGGCCTTGTTCTGCCCGGCAATATCGGGGGCCGAACCGTGAATGGGTTCAAATAAACCACCCTTGCCACTGCCAAGGCTGGCAGAACCAAGCAGGCCGATCGAGCCGGGAATGACGGAAAGCTCGTCCGATAAAATATCACCAAATAGGTTCTCTGTAAGAATAACGTCAAACCTTTTGGGATTGTTGACCAGCGCCATTGCGGCGGCGTCAACATAGAGATGATCAAGCGCGACATCCGGGTATTGCGCGGCAACGTCCATCACTACCGCGCGCCAAAGCTTTGAAGTTGCTAGCACATTTGCCTTGTCAACCGAGGTGACAACGCTCCTTCTCGTGCGTGCGGCGCGGAAGGCAACATGGGCGATGCGTTGGATTTCCGGGCGTGTATAGACGCACATGTCGCTCGCTTCGTCGGGCCCCAGAATATGCTCGCCAAAATAAAGACCGCCGGTCAATTCCCGCACCACGAGCACATCGGCCCCGCGCACCAGTTCAGGCTTCAGCGGTGACATGTGCTCCATCCCCGCCATAATCTTAGCCGGGCGCAGATTGGCGAACAGGCCAAGTTCACTGCGCAGCCGTAAAAGGCCGCTTTCGGGATTCTTCGGTGCATCCGCCCATTTCGGCCCGCCAATCGCGCCCATCAGAATCGCGTCGGCGGATCGGCATGCCGCCAGCGTCGCCTCGGGCAGCGGATCGCCAGCATTATCAATCGCGATGCCACCAAAATCATGCTCGGCAAAACGCAGATCAAGTTCAAAATGCGCTGCCACAATCGCCAGACAGGCAACCGCTTCGCGCGTCACCTCCGGGCCGATACCGTCCCCCGGCAAGACAACGATTTCGAAGTGACGCTTCATGCGGCTCTCTGCCCTTTTCTGATCAGACTGCGGGATCACGCAAGGGTGTGGCCATCACAATGCAACGAGGTTCTTGTCGGGGTGCCTAACGGACAGGGTCTAACTTCTGCAAGCCCTTCAGCAAACTAATATTGCGCAATAGGCGATCAGATGCGATGCACGGTTGTTTGCAAAACAGGCATTCCGGGGAGATTATCGTGACAGAACCAGAGCTTCCATCCCGCATATTGCTCGACGGGCCTGCCCGGGCACCCGCGCGCGCCATGCTGCGCGCCGCCGGGTTTGACGATGCTGCGCTCAGAAAGCCGATGGTTGCAATCGTCAACACCTGGTCGAGCGTCACACCGTGCAACATGCATTTACGCGGGCTGGCTGAACATGTGCGCACCGGCATTTTGGCCGCGGGTGGTACGCCGGTGGACTTCAACACAATCGTCGTTACCGACGGGATCGCAATGGGGACGCCCGGCATGCGCGCCTCGTTGATGAGCCGGGAATGTATCGCCGATTCCGCTGAACTTGCGGTGCGCGGCCATATGCTTGACGCGGTGGTATTTCTGGTTGGGTGCGACAAGACAATCCCTGCGGCTGCGATGGCGGCGGCTCGGCTCGATCTGCCGGCGGTCATTCTTTATGGCGGCTCGATCATGCCGGGGCGGCTTGGCGACAGGGCATTGACGATCCAGGATGTGTTCGAGGCGGTGGGTGCGCACGGTGCGGGCACGCTTGATGATGCTGGGCTGCTGGCGGTGGAAAAGGCAGCCTGTCCGGGGGCGGGCGCTTGTGGCGGCCAGTTTACGGCAAACACGCTTGCGCTCGCGATGAGCTTCCTCGGCCTGTCGCCGATGGGCCTTAATGATGTGCCTGCGGTCCATCCGAACAAGTCAAAGGCCGCCGAGGAGGCCGGGCGCGTTTTGATGGATGCAATCCGTCATGGCCGCAACGCGCGCCAGTTCATTACCCCTGCCAGCCTGCGCAACGCGATTGTTGCAGGAACGGCCACCGCTGGATCGACCAATCTCGTGCTGCATCTGCTGGCCATTGCGCGCGAAGCGGGGATTAGCGGCGATGATTTCAATATCGACATGTTTGACGAAATCTCGCGTGCAACGCCGGTGATTGCCGATCTGAAACCCGGCGGGCGTTTTATGGCCCCTGATATGTCGGCAGCGGGCGGGACACCGTTGCTCGGTCGGCGGTTGATGGAGGCCGGGTTGATCAGCGATACGCCGACTGTAACCGGCAACTCGTTGTTCGATCATTTCCGGGATGCGCCCGAAACGCCTGGACAAGAAGTTATCGTCTCGGCTGCTGCGCCGCTTAAAAGCAGGGGCGGCTTTGGTATTCTCTATGGCAATATCGCACCTGATGGCTGCGTCGTGAAACTCGCGGGTCATGATCGCCTGCGCCATGAAGGCACCGCCAAGGTATTTGATGGCGAGGAAGCTTGCTTTGCCGCTGTCACCAATGGCGAGATTGAACCGGGCGATGTCGTTGTCATTCGCGGCGAGGGACCGGTCGGCGGTCCAGGCATGCGCGAGATGCTGGGTGTGACGGCAGCCATCCAGGGACGCGGGCTGGGGGACAGCGTAGCGCTGGTGACCGATGGTCGTTTTTCGGGTGCGACCTATGGCTTCATGGTCGGGCATATCTCGCCAGAGATGGCACGTGGCGGGCCGATCGGGCGGCTGCACACCGGCGACCGGATCGTGATTGATGTTGATGGCCGCACCATCTCGACCGACGCGGACCTCGAATCGCGCAGTCAAGCGCCGCCGTTTCGTGTCGATGCAACCGGCGTCTTTTTGAAGTATGCGCGGCTGGTGGGATCGGCATCGCAAGGGGCGGTCACGAGCGGAGTGTGACCCCCTTGTTGAAAAGTTGTGCGCAGATGAAAGTTGTTTGGGCATGTTTGCAACCCATTGCTGATTTACCGACTTTCTGAACGGTGCGCGGCATTCAGGGCAAAGGCATTTTTTGGTTAAGTGCCCGACGCCCTGTTTTTCGTATCGAGCGAACTTTTGGGCCGATTCTAGACCGCGTTGAAAGCGGTTTGTGGCGTTCCCCCCGCAAACTCATCGCCAAGCTGTCATGCTTGCATGTTATACTTGGGTTCGTTGATCTTGACCTATAAAGCCTCTCCCCTTCAGGGGAACGGTAAAGAGTCGAGCTCAACGAGTCCTGGTATTACCCTGTAGCAGCGCAGCGTTTGCATAACGGCACCAGCGGCTGCTACCCATTAGAAGGAGAAAGTTTCATGAGCATTTTCAGTAGCATCAAGGAAGCGATTTGGGGCAAAGCCAAGGCGGCGACCCCCGCAACTGCGGCCGCCGCGCCCGCCGCAGCAAAGCCTGCCGCTGCCGCCCCCGCACCCGCCGCGCCCGTCGATACCACCCCGGCAATGTCCGACGTCGATGTGATGGCGTTGCTCACCGAAATTGCTTCGCACCACGATGCCGATCTCAACTGGAAGACCTCAATCGTCGATCTGATGAAGCTGGTTGGCCTCGACCCGAGCCTGGCCAATCGCAAGGAACTGGCCGAGGAGCTGGGCTATGCCGGTGAAAAGGATGGCAGCGCAGAGATGAACATCTGGCTCCATAAACAGGTGATGACCAAGCTCGCCGAACATGGCGGTACTGTGCCAGTTGAACTGACGCACTAATCGATTTTGGAACGGGAAACAGACGGGGCCGGATAAGTTCGAGCCCCGCCTTCCCGTTTATTGCTTCCCGCCGAACAGACCGCCTGCCATCCCGGCCAGATCGTTGAGCGGATTGCCGTCACCATCGCGGTCGAGCATGCCTGTCACCGTGCCGAATATGCCCGATGCGCCACCGGCTCCGCTGAGCAACGAGGCGAATTGTCCAAGCGAGCCCTCGCCACCGATATGCCCAACGATCTGCTGGAGAATATCGGGTGAAATGCCGGTTGATTGCGCTGCTGTGGAGACAGTATCGCCGGGTTCCGCGTGCGCCTTGCCAAGCGCTTGCACCGCCATTTCCACCATCTGCGGAGACAGGCCAATCTGGGCCGCCAAGTTTTTGATATCTACATTCTGCGTCACTTGACCCAGCAATCCATCCAGCATCGACATGGCTTATCCCCTTCATCCTTCGGCCCCGCACGACCAGTGGTGAACTTAGCCGATCCGCCGAACCACGAACAGAGATATTGTTGCGTCATTGCAGGTGCGCGGCGAAAAGGCTGCTCTCCAGGACGATCTCGATTGATGATCTGACGGCACGGGTTCGAGCATGGCGCAGCGGCAACAAGTCCTGACGAGCCGGTCTATCCCCCAAAATCGCTGGATGCGCGATCGCCGCCAAAAACGTTAATGTTCTCCAACGCGATTAGCGTTCAACGCAGCAAGGATGCTTTCGGTATCGCTCCCCAACGTGGGTGCCGGTGTCGGGATCGGCGCTGGTGTCCCCATAAAGCGCGGCGATGGCGCGGGTTGCACCGCACCGCCAATCTCAATAAATGTCCCCCGCGCTACATTGTGCGGATGCTGGGGTGCTTCCGTCATTGACAGGACGGGCGCGAAGCAGACATCGGTCATCTCCATAATCGCGCACCATTCATCACGCGTTTTGGTCGCAAACAGAGCGACAAGCTTTTGCTTGAGATTACCCCATTCGGCGCGGTTATGTTGCGCGTCGAACTCGGGGTCGTTGGCCAGCCCTGCCTTCTCGCGCAGCAGAGCATAGAATTGCGTTTCAATCGAGCCGATCGAGATGAACTTGCCATCGGCGCAAACATACGTGTCGTAAAAGGGCGCGCCGCCATCAAGCATATTGACGCCAGCTTCGTCCCGGTTTGCACCCGCTGCGAGCATATACCAGCTCATTCCAGCGAGCAGCGCTGAGCCATCGGTCATCGCTGCATCAATCACCTGGCCCGGTGCGCCGTTCCTGACCGCCAGCAACCCGGCCACCATTCCAAAGGCGAGCATCATCCCGCCACCGCCGAAATCGCCGATATAATTTACCGGCGGCACCGGCTTTTTCCCTGCAACCCCAATCGTGTGTAATACGCCTGACAGCGCGATGTAGTTGATATCGTGGCCTGCCGCATGAGCATAAGGGCCGGTCTGTCCCCAACCGGTCATCCGACCATAGACGAGCTTTGGATTGTCGCCGAGCAGCAGCTCTGGTCCAAGGCCGAGCCGCTCCATCACCCCGGGACGGAACCCTTCAATCAGGCCGTCCGCCGAGCGGCAGAGCGCGCGCGCAGCGGCGACCCCTTCGGGCGTTTTCATGTCGAGCACAATTGACTGGCGGTTGCGCGAAAGGGCATCGCGCGGATCGAGCCTTGCGCCAGGGCGGTCAATGCGGATCACCTCGGCACCATGATCGCCCAGCATCATTCCGCAAAACGGCCCCGGGCCAATCCCGGCGAATTCGATGATGCGGATGCCCGCCAGCGCGCCCGCCACCGTCAGGCCGCCATAAAGCGGTTGGGCCGATCGCGAACGACAGCTTTGGGATGAGCGATGATCCGGTCCCTCAGTGCCTGACAGGTAAGGATGTCGTGGATTAAACCTTGCGCCATCCCGGCCCAGAACACCCCCCTGGAGAGATCACCCGATTCCAGTAATTCGTGACCAGCAGCCCCGGCCAGCATCTCCCGATAGCCGACGCTTTGCATGCCGCGCTGGTTCGTGGGCTGCCTGATCATAAGCATTTCAGTGATGCGGGTCTTGAATGGCATGCGCGTCTCTCCCGATAAACCCAATTTTTAGACCGGCGTAACCAGCGCGCGTCCGGGCAGCAACCGCATATTACCGTTGCAAGCCCGGGTTTCTCTGCTCATTGGGGTTCACATCATGGGATTGTCCCCGCACAACGCCGTCACAACCGCGTTCAGCATAGAAAGAATTGCCGATGGCCGAGGCCTATATCATCGATGCCGTTCGCACACCGCGCGGCATTGGCAAGCCCGGCAAGGGGGCGCTATCGCACCTGCATCCTCAGCATTTGGCAGCGACAGTTCTCGGCGCGATCAAGGCGCGTAATAATTTGGACACCGCCGATGTCGATGACATCATCTGGTCAACCTCGACCCAGAAGGGCAAGCAGGGCAGCGACCTTGGCCGGATGGCGGCGCTCGCGGCGGGGTATGATATCAAGGCATCGGGGACGACGCTTGATCGCTTCTGCGGCGGGGGGATCACGACAGTCAATCTCGCAGCAGCATCGGTAATGTCAGGGATGGAAGACCTGGTTATAGCGGGCGGGACCGAAATGATGAGCTACACCACCCAAATGATGGGTGAGGAGATGGCCGCCGGGATCAAGCCCATGGGGATTGGCGGCGGCTGGGAACGCTTGCGCAAGCTGCACCCGCAGGGCCATCAAGGCGTATGTGGTGACGCGATTGCCGGTCGCGAGGGAATCACCCGCGCCGATGTCGATGCGCTCGCGCTCGAAAGCCAGCGCCGCGCCGGTATCGCCATCAGGGAAGGGCGGTTTGACCGGTCGCTGGTTCCAGTCCTGAATGAGGATGGCAGCGTGGCGCTTGCGCATGACGAATTTCCCCGCCCTGAGACAACGGCGGAAGGTTTGGCAGGCCTGAAGGCTTCCTTTGCCGGGATCATGGATTATGAACTGGGCGACGGCAGCACCCCGAAGAGCCGGATCAGGGAAGTCTATCCTGACCTCGACTGGGAGCCGATCCATCATGCAGGCAACAGCTCTGGCGTCGTCGATGGTGCCGCCGCGCTATTGATCGCGTCGAAGGATTATGCCGACACGCATGGCCTGAAACCCCGCGCGCGGATCGTCGCTTATGCCAATGTCGGCGATTGCCCCACGCTGATGCTCAACGCCCCGGTGCCTGCCGCGCGCAAGGTTTTGGCCAAAGCCGGGCTTACCATCGCTGATATCGATGTCTTCGAGATCAACGAGGCGTTTGCGGTGGTCGCTGAAAAGTTCATTCGTGATCTTGGGCTGGATCGCGCCAAGGTGAACATCAACGGCGGCGCCATGGCGCTGGGCCACCCGATCGGCGCGACCGGATCGATGCTGATTGGCACCGCGCTTGATGAGCTTGAACGCACCGGCGGCCGCTATGGGCTGGTGACGATGTGCGCTGCGGGGGGCATGGCACCGGCGATCATTATTGAGCGTATATAAGCGGTTGCATCAGCCGGTGCCGAACTGAGGGATGAAATCAACGCGGATCGGACTCGCCTGATCAAGCCGGGCACCGTCGGACACGTGATGCCAATAACCTGCCGAACCAGGCTTTTCGCGCAGCCCGTGTGCTCGCACTACAAACCGCGCAAGTCGGTTGAAGGATTTCTATGACATTGCTCGCCCCCACATCGCACAGTTTTTTCTCACAGCGGCTCCGGCTGCATTATGCCGATTGGGGCAATCACGGCGCGCCACCGCTGCTCCTCGTTCATGGCGGGCGGGACCATTGTCGCAGCTGGGATTGGGTGGCCGAGCAACTACGCGGTGATTGGCATGTCATTGCGCCTGATCTGCGCGGTCATGGCGATAGCCAATGGGCGCCCGATGGCAATTATGACATGACAGCGATGGTCTATGATCTGGCGCAGTTGATCCACCAGTTTGATCGCAGCCCGGTGACGATCGTGTCGCATTCGCTCGGCGGTAATGTCTGCACGAGGTATGCGGGGCTCTATCCCGAAAATGTCCGCAAACTTGTGTCGATTGAGGGTCTCGGGCCTTCGCCCAAGGTGATGGAATCGCGGGCGGCGACGCCGATTGCCGAGCGCTGGCGCAAATGGATTGCCGACAAACGAACGGCGGCCGGTCGGTTGCCCAAGCGTTATGCCACGATTGAGGATGCGCTTGCCCGCATGCAATCAGAAAATAGTTACCTGACGGCTGATCAGGCGCGGCACCTGACGATCCACGGAGTCAACCGTAATGAGGACGGCAGCTGGAGCTGGAAGTTCGACAATCATCTCAACGTCTGGCCGTTCAATGATTTACCACAGGCGGACATCGAATTGCTTTGGCAGGCGATCACATGTCCTACCTTGCTGTTGTACGGCGCAAAAAGCTGGGCCTCGAACCCGGAACGTGACGGCCGGGCGGCACATTTCCGCATGGCAACAGTGGTAGAATTTGAGAATGCGGGCCATTGGTTGCACCACGATCAATTTGATCGCTTCATGGCGGAACTGCGCGCGTTTCTTTGACGGTCTGGCTCCCCGGGACGGATTCGAACCGCCGACCGATCGGTTAACAGCCGATTGCTCTACCGCTGAGCTACCGGGGAATGCCGCCTGCACGCGCGTATCTGCATCGCGAGAGGCGCGGCTATAGCAGCGCATTTCCGAGCGATGCAAGCACTCACGCGATGAACTGTTCCATCGTGATGCGATCATCAAGCGCGTGTTCTGGATCAAACAGCAAGGTCAACTCGCGGCTGCGGTCAATCGCGATATCCACGCGGGCGACGTCACGCACTTCGCGGTGGTCGGCAACCGCGCTTACCGGGCGCTTTTGAGCCTCAAGCACGCGGATGCTGATGCGCGCCTTGTCGGGCAGAATCGCCCCTCGCCAGCGTCGCGGCCGGAAGGCGCTGATCGGCGTGAGAGCAATCAGTGCTGAACCGAGCGGCAGGATCGGCCCCTGCGCGGAGAAATTATACGCAGTGGAGCCGGCCGGGGTGGCCGCCAAAATCCCATCGCAGACCAATTCCGGGATCACAATTCGGTCGTTAAGTGTTACCTCAAGCTTGGCGGTTTCGCGGGTTTCACGCAGCAGAGAGACCTCATTAATTGCCGGGATTGCATGCGTTTGGCCTGTAATCGTCTGCGCAATCATCTGTAGCGGCGTTGATCTGAAGGGTTTGCTCCGCTGTATGCGGTCATCCAGATCATCGAGGCGCCACTCGTTCATCAAAAAACCCACGGTGCCCAGGTTCATGCCAAAGACCGGCAACGGATCACCTTGCCGGTCGAGTTGGGCATGAAGCGTCTGCAGCATGAACCCATCACCGCCCAGGGCAATGATCAGCTCCGCATCAGCCTCGGGCACCCAGTTGTATTTTTTGCGCAGCTCAGCCGCCGCCGCCTGCGCTTGCGGTGTGGGGGAGGCAACGAGCGCCCGCCGCTCGATTCCGGTCATCCGCCTGTCACGCTCATGTGCCGGGCAACAGCCGGGGCGGCACCGCGTTCGACGCTGAAATCGTGTCGCGCCGGTTTCAGCCGAAGCGCCGTGTCAAGCGCAGCATCCAGTCCGTGAACGCCAGTATCGCGCAGCACCCTTTTCAGATCGACATGATCGTCTTGGCCAAGACACATATAAAGCTTGCCCTCAGTCGTCAGCCGCACCCGGTTGCACCCATCGCAAAAATTGGCGGTCAGCGGCGAAATTAGCCCGAGTCTCATGCCCCACGGGGCGACCTTCCAATACCGCGCCGGGCCAGCGCTGCGGTGATCGTCGCGCGTCAGGGAAAAACGTGCTGCGAGATCGGTAAACACCTCAGTCAGCGGTAAAAAGCGATCCGCGCGGTCCTCATCAACGGCACCCAGCGGCATGGTTTCGATCAGCGAAAGATCAAAGCCGTTTTCGCCGCACCAGCGCAGCATCGGTGCGATTTCCTGGTCATTCAACCCGTTGAGCGCAACCATATTGATCTTGATTTGAAGTCCGGCGTCGCGCGCCGCGAATATGCCTGCAATCACCTGACCGACATCGCCATGCCGGGTAATATGGCGAAAAACTGCCGGGTCCCGGCTATCCAGGCTGACGTTGATCCGTTGAATGCCCGCCGCGACAAGGTCATTCGCATATTGTGCCAGCCGCGTTCCGTTCGTGGTCATTGTCAGCTCGTCCAAGCCATGACCAATTTGACGACCGAGCCGCCTTGCCAGTTCGGCCACGTCACGGCGAACCAATGGCTCGCCGCCGCTCAGCCTGATCTTGTTTATACCGCGCGCGACAAAGCGCTCTGCGATAATAGCAATCTCTTCAAGACTGAGCAGCTGCGCCTTGGGCAGAAATGTCATTTCCTCCGCCATGCAATAGCGACAGCGCAGATCGCATCGGTCCGTCACCGAAATCCGCAGATAACTGATCGTGCGACCATGGCCGTCGATTAAGGTGGGCGCGCAAGACATTGATCGTCAGCTAAGCCCTCCTAAGCCCGCAAACAACCCCGCACGACCGGTGAACCGGTTGTGTGCATTGCAGATTGGCGAAGAGACTTGGGACGGCTAGGTTAGCTGCCATGACCAGTCAGCCAGTTGTCAACGAACCAGATCGGACAGCGACTAGCGGTGCGCCAACGGCTTTGTTCGTCCTGTCGTTCCGCCAGCGTGATGAATTGGCCGCTATTGCTGCCACGGGCGGGTGGCAGGTGATTGCAGCGCGGCGCGGTGAGGGGGCAGAACGCCGGTTCCTGTCAAGTGGAGCGCAAGTGGCGGTGGTGGATGCCCGGGGCGCATTGGGCGACGGGCTGGCCGCGGTCGCTGCGCTTGGCGATATGATCGCGGCAATCGGCGGCGCTTTGCTTGTGCTGGTGTCACGCGGCGACATTGGGGAGATTGGGACTTTCCATGATGCCGGGGCGACGCATTTTCTGGCGAGCCCCCATAGCGAGCCTGAGTTCATCCAGGCGCTTCGCTTTGCGGCCCGCCACGCTGAACGCCTGGTTGGCAACCGACGACGGACGGTGATTGGGCAAGAACCGCTTGGCTGGCGCTATGACAGTCGCAACCGCCGGTTACTATTAACGCCGACATTGGCGGAGTTCCTGCCGATCGGCGATGGGGCGAGCGTCCGCGCGCTCCTCAGGGCGCTGCCAAACGAAGACCGCGATGCCGCCTTTCGTGCTGTGCGTCGGCTGCTCACCTCCCGAGCTGCTACCGCGTTTGCCCATGACCTTCCGGCGCTTGGCAGGATCGTCCAGCATCTGCAATACGATCCCGAAACTGGCCACATCAATTCGGTGGTCGAGCGGCTTGGCAGTGATCCGTCATCGGCCGATATGTTGAGCGAGGCGTTGGGCAATACACAAGACGCAACGGGTGCCCGGCAATGGCTTGACCGCCGGATCGCCGACCCGGGCGAATTGCCGCTCAACGCGATGCTGATTGCCCTCAACCGCTTTGAGGTCGTCAATAGCAGTTATGGGCGCGCGGCCGGGGATGCGTTACTGCGGACAACCCGGATGCGGATCGATGAGACCGTCCGAGAATTAGGGTTGCGCGGCGCGATTGTCGCGCGGATGAGCGGATCCGAGTTTCTGGTCGCTGGTGAGGATAATATTGAACGTGCTGAACGCCTTGCCGGGCGAATTGCCGAAGCGCTGTCACGACCGTTCGTCGCCGGTGGGGCAGTGGCGGTCCTCGGGTGTCGCATTGGTTTGGCAACGATCGAGCATGGCGATGACGCGGCCAGTTTGCTGCGTCGTGCGAGCGAAGCGCTCGCCGATGCCAAGGCGTCCGATAGCGTTACTGTACAAATTGCGCGTCGCGAAGGTGGCGGAGGGACGTCGATTGATATCCTTGCTGTGGATTTGCGTCGGGCGATCGATCAGGGTGAGATTGATATTCTTTTCCAGCCCCAGGTGTTGGTCTCGACGGGCGAAATCACCGGAGTCGAGGCCTTGGCGCGGTGGGAGCATCCGGATTTAGGCGCGCTTGGGGCCGAAACCCTTTTCGCTGCTGCTGAGCGCGCCGATCTCGTCATTGGCCTGTCCGACCATATCCAGCGCGTGGTGCTTGCCAAGGCGGCGGCGTGGCCCGCGGGTTTGGGAGGGTTGCGATTGGCCCTCAATCTGACTGCCGCTGATATTGCGCGGCCAGGGTTCGCCGACATTTTTCTCGACCGCGTTGACGCCAGCGGCTTCCCGCGATCGCGACTGACTGTCGAGATTACCGAATCCGGCCTGATCGAAGATTTGGGAATCGCAGCCGGATTGCTTGCGGCTTTGCGCCGTGCCGGGTGCCGTGTCGCGATTGATGATTTCGGAACGGGCTATTCAAGCCTCGCCTATCTGAAGGCGCTACCGCTCGATTATCTTAAGATCGACAAACAACTGGCGCAGGACATTGTTGGCAGTACGCGCGACCGGATCGTGGTGCGCGGCGTGATCGATATGGCGCGGTCATTAGGGCTTTCGGTTGTTGCCGAGGGTGTCGAGACGACCGAGCAGCTTGATTTGCTCGCCAAGGAAGGCTGCCAGTATTTCCAAGGGTTTTTGTGCGCTGAGCCGCTTGATGTTGAGCGGCTGACCGCCTTGATGGAGGAACAGGGCAAATGATGATGCGTGCGTCGTTTATAGTCGCTGCAAGTTTGACCATCGCGGCACCCGCTGCCGCTGCGTCGGTTGCGCAGCGCGCGGTTGAGGCGGCGATGACCGACAGCGCCACAGGCTGGAACGGCGGCGATATCAAACGCTTCATGGCAAT
>JBBQAU010000008.1:0-23760 GCA_038316685.1 Sphingomonadales bacterium | reverse complement strand
CCGCCTTCTGATCCGTCCCGCGACCAATCAGGCGCGCAGCCGATCAATTGCCTGGGCGAGCGCGACATAGAGCTTGCCGATGTCTGAAGAGAGCAATGTCACACCAAGCGGTCCACCGTCACGCTGCGCGAGCACGGTGCGCAGCATTGCCTCGAAATCATGGATGTAACGATTGATTTGTTCCTGAACGAGTGGGTCTTCATCATAGCGACGGACGATTTCCCGTGCTTCGATAGTGTCGAGCAAGCGGACCGCGCGACGGACGAAGACGCCGCGATCACCCTTCAGATACGCCGCCCATGCACTGTCCGATATGTCGGCCGAGAAGTTTTTTGTGATATCGACAGCGGCCGAATTTAACGATTCGATTAGCAGCGAGGAACGCCTGCCAAAGCTTTCGCTCTCATCAGCAGCGCGCAACGCCTGGTCTTCCTGAAGCCGCGCCTCGACGGCAGCCGCCGCCTCAGCAATTTTGGCGAGATGTTCTGCCAGTCTGTCAGATGCTTGCGCGCCTGCTTCGACAGCCGCCCGACCAGCATCGATAATCGCACCGACCTGTCGCTCCACAGCAGTGCCAACGGCGCGTTGCATTGCCTGTGCGCTTGCGATTTCGATTGATCGGGCTGCTTCACCAATCACCGCAGCCAGCGTGTCTCGGGCATCATCGGCCGCAGTGCGGGCGGTTTCCCGCACCCGCAGCAGCGCCTCAATCAATCGCGGGGCCGCGCCCTCCACCAGCTCATTTGACCGGGTGGTTGTGGCATCGATCAGCGTGGCGATGGCTGCCACATTCCCACGGCTGTTGTTGATCGTGTCGTCAAAGCTTGCCGACAGTTGCTCGATCAGCCCATGCTGACGTTGCACGGTTTCACTGATCGCATCGGCCCTGACCTGAATGGCATCTGCGGCTGATGCGAGCGCCAAGACATCCGGGCTGACGGTGGCGATGACGGTGTTGCTCTGCGTCAGCCGACTATCGAGGCGGTCGAGCGCCGTTGGCAATGTTTCGTCAACCTCGCGCGTTGCCGCGTCAAGCGTCGTCAGCAGCGTTTCGCCCAAACTGATGACCCGTCGCGCAACAGTCTCGCCCGCTTCCAGAGTGCCGTGCATATCGCTCGCGGTGGTATTAACTGCGGTTATTGATTCGGCGAGCTGCTGGTTACGCTGAAGGCTGCCGAGATGGATTTCGTTCAGCCGTTTCTCCACATCGGTAAATCCAGCGTCAAGTTCCCGGATTACGGCGCTGCCAACCGTTCGCTGCTCACCCAGGCGGGTTGCTATGCGGTCGATAACTGTTTCTATCTCGCCGATCCTGGTGGTTAGGGCATCAAGCGAGGCGCGGCTCGTGCGGCCCAGCGCGGCCTGATTTGCCTCTATCATTGCCAACATCGCCTCGCCCTGTGCGGTGATGCCCCTGCGGGCTTCATCAATCGCGCTGGCAGTGCGGCCGAGCACGGCGTCGACGGCGCCCGACATTTCAGCAGTAACGCTCACCATCCGGGCGCTTGCGGTCTCGCTGCTTGCCTCCATCCGGACGATATGGGCCGCGAGCTTTTGTGCGGCCCCGCCAGCAATGCTATCCGCCTCGCGTCCGCGCTGCGCCAATAAGGAGAGTTGCGCATCGAGCGCGGCGGCTTGTTCAGTCGCGCTGAGCCCGGCATCCTTCAATGCTGTTCCCATCGCCGTTGTTTCAGCCACGGCTCGGGGAATTGAGGCGAGTAAAATATTCAGGCTTGCCTGACTTGCATTTGTGGCTTCAGCGAAAGTTGTTGTCTGGATGTTGGCCTGCAAAATTTCAGCCGCGATTGCGGTTCTGGCAGCATCCAATCGCGCGGCGACCGCCTCTCCCAAACTGGCAAAATCAGAAGCGTTCTCAGCAAGGTGCGTGCGGCTCGCCTCCAATTTTCCTGCAATGGCGGCGAGTGAATGTTCCAGCGTGACAGTTTCGGCGCGTATCTGGTGCAAACTCGCGCTGTATCGCGCCGCCACCGGACTGCCTGATCGAACCGCCAGGAGCCAGATAATCCCGATCAATGCCGGGGGCATGCAGAGCCCACCCCCAAACTGGACGAGCGCAATCGCCGAGAAGCCTGAACGCATGACCGGCAATGCCAGCCAGATCATACTGCCAAACCATATGAGGCATGCAAGAATGGCGAGAATGGGCACCAAAAAGCGAGCCGAAGACGGGCGAGGCTCGCCAAACTCTGGTGCAATCGCTGCACCGGGCGGCGCAATCGATTCTGCTATGGGTTCGGATGGTGAGTGGCTAGTCTCGGTTTCAGGAACTGCCCGTTCCGGCCCCAAATAGCTGACGTGTATACGCTGGTTCATAGCACCCATTTATCATGAATTTTCGCGGTCGAAAGCGAATAGCATAACCTTTCATTAACACGCCTCGGATACGCCTGTGTCATGGCTTATGATCCCGGCGCAATTGACGCAACTTTGGCAGCAGCAGTGGGCGATGAGCCTGGACTGATCGCCGAGCTTCGCCTGGCGTTTGTCGAGAGCGTCGAGCGGACCTTGGCCACGCTTGATGGCAAGAGTTCAAGTCAGGACTGGCGGACGGCAACCCTCAGGCTGAAGGGACTGGCGGCAAGTTTCGGAGCGGTTCGACTGATGGCGTTGGCTGCGGAGGCGAGCGAGGCGGTCCCGAATGAACAACGCATCCTCCAAAGACTGCGGCGGGCCAGCGATCGACTTTAGCATCCGCCGCAGGGGGCGGCCTGCGCCCTTTGCCAATTACTGAACAAGGCCCTAAGCGCGACGGATGCTTGCTGGCCTGATTTTCGCCACCGAAGACGCAACTGATCGTCCTGATCTCCTCGCGGCAACGCTGCCTTTCGGGGGGGCGACGCTGATCGAGTTTCAGGCGCGGCTGCTAATCTCTGCCGGTGCCGGACAGATTGTCGTTGTTGTCGAACGCCTCACGCCGGAGCTTGTCGGGGCGGTCAACCGTATTTCTCGCCGCGGCGTATCCGCTGATATTGTTCGTTCGGCTGCCGAGGCAGAGCAAAAGCTGCATCCGCTCGCACGAATAATGGTTTTTGCTGATGGCCTGTTTTCAACCGAAGCGGTTGTTTCGCTGCTGAGCGGTGAAGGGAGCGATGCCTTGCTCGTTACCAGCGACGGAAGCGCTCTGCCGGGGATGGAGCGGGTCGGCCATGATACTATTTGGGCCGGCATGGCCCGGGTGGAGACGCAAAGGATCGCCGATGTCGCGGCATTGCCAAAGGAATATGATTTCCAATCGACCCTGTTGCGCGTCATTGCCCAGTCAGGCGCGCAACAGCTTGTCTTGCCCGGCGGGAGCATTCGCGTCGGGCATGGCGTAGAGCGCAACAGTCAGCGGTTGCGCGAGCGGACTGACGCCGTGCTTGCGGCTGTAGTTGCCATTCGTATTCCCTGGATTGAACGACGCGTTATTGCGCCAATTGCGCGCCGGGTTTTGCCTTTTATGCTCGCGCATGCCGTTTCCGGCACTGCTGTATTTGCTGGTGGAACATTAGGGCTTGCGCTCGGACTCGGGTTGATTGGTTTAGGCTGGCCAGCGTTTGGGATGCCGCTTGCATGTCTTGCGATCATCGGGCTTGGTACAGGCGCAGCGCTTGCGTGGATGCGCGATGATCAGCAACAGGGCAGATCGCAGCGCATCTTGATTGTTATTGGTGCCGCGCTTTCAGTATTATTGCTCGGTGGCACCGTTGGGCGTAATGATGGCGTGCCAATGGCACCGCTGGCGGCAGTTATGCTGACGGGTCTTGCGGCGCTGGTGGAGCGTGGCGCTAATGACACGATACGCAAGGGCTGGTGGTGCAGCCCGACTGCATTTCCGTTCTTGCTCGTCCCGTTCGTTGCAGCAAATCAAGCGCTGGTCGGATTATTGATCGGCACGGTATATGCAGGTGTTTCGTTAAGCGCAGTGATTGAGGCGCTTCGCGAAAAGCCTTAGCCTGAATTTAACTAGAACAGCCTAGGTCCGATAGCATGTCGATCAAACAAGGCGACATGAACGATGGTGTCCGTGTTGGTGCCAGCCAGTTGCTCGCGCGCGGGGCAGGTGATGACGTGGGCGCTGATCGTCGCATCCTTGCGTCGATCGCCGACTATTTTGTCGACGATGATGACCGAATCGATGATCAGTCCCGCAGTCGGCTGGCGGCAATGCTGTCGACCCTGATACACGCAATTGAGCGTGAGCTTCGCCAGTTTGCGGCACGGCAATTGAGTGCGGTGGGCACGGATGGCCTGGCGGCGCTGTTGGGTGACGACAACTTGGTCGTGCTTGATCGACTGAGTGCCTCAGGCGGGCTGCGCGATGGGCCATTGATGCGAGAACTGCTCGCCCGAGCCCGTCAGGATATTCTGACGTCATCATTGCCTGCCAACGCCACAGAAGATGCCGCGCGGCCCGAAATTCTGATCCAGTTGCGCGACGTCGCTGACGCGGTCGTGGCGAGCGCCGCCTCCGCATTGCACGTCGCCGAGGCGCGGCGTCGTTTTGCCCCCGAATCCGGGGCAATGCACCGCAGCGATTTGCCTGCCGAATTACATCATCAGCTTGTCTGGGCGGCAACCGCCGCAATTCGCGAGCACATTCTGGCGCGTGCAGGTGCAGAAGACGCAACGGGTGCGCTTGATCGGGCGTTGACCGATTCGGCGCTGCGCAATTTTGCAACGCATGATGAAGGCGCGCGGCTTGAAGCGGCCGCGATGCGGCTAGCAAGGGCGCTAGACCTAAGTTCCGACGAATTGCCAAGCATGCTGACGCAGTCAATCGCCGACCGAAGGCTCGCGCTGTTCATCGCGTTGCTGGCGCACGCGCTCAGGATTGATTATGGCATCGTTCGCGAAATTGTGGTTGACCCGATTTCCGACCGACTCTGGTTCATGCTTCGACGGCTGGGGCTGGAACGGGCTTCGATTGGTGCCATCGGGCTTGCCTTGTGCGAAGCCGATCCGCGCCGGGACGTTGAAAAATTTGCCGATATGCTGGATTCCATCATGGTCTTAAGTCCCGAAGCTGCGAACATTGCCCTTTCAACGCTCACGCTGCACCCCGATTTTCGGTCGGCTGTGCAAGCACTTGCCAAGGCGGATCGTCAGTGACGGCGCTTGATTCCAACCTGCCGGCCGTCCATGCGATGATCGACCGCGACGGGCGATTGATTGAGGCGGATCCAAGACTGAATGATCTTAACATTCGGGCTGGGGGAGCGATTGGTGCCCCACTGGCGATCCCGCAATTAGCAACACTCGCCCGGCTCGCGCAGCGTCTTGGCATCTTGGTTTCGCGGGGCATCGCCGCCGCTGATGGCGATGATGATATCGACATGTGGGTGCGCGCGGAGCCGGACCCGGTGACGGCCCATGTGCGGCTGACGATCAGCGGTTGGCGCGTGCGTCAGGCGTGGCTTTCACCCGCGCCGCCCACCCAACGCGATCATGATTTTGTGCTGAGCGGCGCTGCTGCACATTGGGAGACCGACGCTGGGCTGCGCCTCACTCATTTGTCGGTTGTGAATGGGCGGCATTGCGGGGTTGAGGCGGCACCGCTTCTTGGCCAGCCCCTGACGCGGCTCTTTGCCTTCACAGGCAGCGATGACGGTATCCTGCCCGTGCTGGAAGCCCTCGCCACGCGCAATAGTTTCCAAAACCAGCCAGCATCGATCCGCGATACTGCCCAGCCAGTCCTGATTTCAGCGGCACCAAGGCTTGATACTCGCGGCGGCTTTGCCGGGCTCGTCGGTTCATCACGCTTTGTCGAAGCAGCGTTCAACGCTGCTTCGGAAGCTGCGGAGCCTGTAACAGTATCACTCAATCCGGATTTTAGCGTGAAGCTGGACCGGGCATTACGGGCACCGCTAGGTCGGATTATCGCCAATGCCGATAGCATTAACGCCCAGTCGGAAGGGCCATTGCGTCAGGATTATGCCGATTACGCGGCCGACATCGCCGCTGCTGGCCGACATTTGCTCGGCCTGGTCGATGATTTGGTCGATCTGCAGGCGATTGAACGCGCGGATTTTGTCGCTGCCGCCGAACCAATTGACCTCAGCGACATCGCACGACGCGCAGCAGGGTTGCTTGCCGTCCGGGCGACTGCCGCACATGTCCGGATCGACAGGCCAGGGGGCGATGAAGTCCTTCCCGCTACGGGAGAGTTTCGGCGCACGTTGCAAATACTCGTCAATCTGATTGGGAACGCCGTGCGTTACTCACCGCTTGACAGCATGGTCTGGATCCGGGCCGAACGCAGCGGTAACTTTGCTGCGGTCGTCGTCGCTGATCAGGGCAAAGGCATTGCCGTTCAAGATCAGGCGCGCATCTTCGAAAAGTTTGAACGGGTCGATACGGCAGAGCCCGGTGGAAGCGGCCTTGGCCTTTACATCGCTCGTCGGCTTGCGCGTGCAATGGGCGGCGATATCACCGTTGACAGCGCGCCGGGCCAGGGCGCGCGATTTATCCTGACCTTACCCTATCGCGACCTCTGATCAGCGCCTTTGGGGCAATGAGGATCATCACCGCACCTATGATCGCCAGTATCGCGCCGCGCACCGCCCAGAGTCTTTTATCGAGCATGAAGCTTGATGTCGGCCAATGGATCTAGCCAAGGCCCTGGCCGACCCACAACAACCCCATCAGCACCGCCAAAATGCCGCCAACGGTAAAGGCAAGGCGCGTTAACGCTCCGCGACGGGAACGTAAGGCCGGATCGCCGGCCCTGTGTAAAGCTGGCGCGGACGCCCGATTTTTTGCTCCGGATCGGCGATCATTTCGTTCCACTGCGCGACCCAGCCAACCGTGCGCGCGAGCGCGAAGAGCGCTGTAAACATTGTCGTCGGAAAACCGATGGCCGACAAAATTACGCCTGAATAGAAATCGACATTAGGAAACAGTTTCTTTTCAATGAAATAGGGATCATTCAGCGCCATTTCTTCGAGCTGAAGCGCAACGTCGAAGATGGGATCGCTCACGCCCAGCGCCTCGAGAACTTCGCGCACCGTCTGTTGCATCACCGCCGCGCGCGGATCATAATTTTTGTAGACCCGGTGGCCAAAACCCATCAGCCGAAAGGGATCATTCTTGTCCTTGGCGCGCGCAATATAATGCGGAATGCGATCGGGTGTGCCGATTTCGCGCAGCATGTTGAGCGCCGCCTCATTCGCGCCGCCGTGCGCTGGACCCCACAGGCAGGCGATGCCCGCTGCAATACAGGCAAACGGGTTGGCACCGGATGATCCGGCGAGTCGAACCGTTGAGGTTGATGCGTTCTGCTCGTGATCTGCGTGCAGGATGAAGATACGATCAAGCGCCTTTTCGACGACCGGGTTGATTTCATACTCCTCGGCGGGAACGCCAAAGGTCATCCGCAGAAAATTGCCGGTGTAGCTCAAAGAATTTTTTGGATAAACAAAGGGTTGCCCGACGGAGTATTTATAGGCTGCGGCTGCAATCGTTGGCATCTTGGCAATCAGCCGGTGGCTTGCGACCATACGCTGATACGGATCGGTGATGTCGGTCGAGTCATGATAAAAGGCGCTCAGCGCGCCGACGACGCCGCACATGATTGCCATGGGATGCGCGTCGCGACGAAAACCGCGATAAAACGTCATCAGCTGTTCGTGCAGCATCGTATGGCGCGAGATGGTGTAGGTGAATTTGTTGAGCGTATCTGCATCGGGAAGCTCACCGTTGAGCAACAGGTATGAGACTTCCATGAAGCTCGAATTTTCGGCGAGTTCGCCAATTGGATAGCCGCGATGGAGCAAAACGCCTTCATCACCATCAATATAGGTCAGCCCCGATTCACAACTTGCGGTCGAGGTAAAACCCGGATCGAACGTGAAGAGCCCGGTTTGAGCATAGAGCTTGCGGATGTCGATGACCTGCGGGCCGACGCTGCCTGAGACAATTTTATAGTCGTAATTGGCGCCAGCCACATTGAGCGTTGCAGTGTCGGTCATGTCTTGTCCCTCATTAGTTTTGCACCGGTTGGCGCATCCGATCAGCAATCCTGCCAAGGCTTTCATCGCGCCCGAGCAGCTCGAGCACATCGAAAATACCGGGCGATGTTTTCTTGCCCGTCAGCGCTGCGCGCAGCGGCTGCGCAACGGCGCCAAGTTTCACCCCGGCAGACTCAGCGACCTGCCTGACCGCCGCCTCGAGCCCTTCCGTATCCCAGCCGTTCAGCGCGTCAAGCGCATCGTAAAGCTGCGCCAGCAGATCGGGGGCGCTTCCCGCCAGAAGTTCTTGCGCATCGGCATCCATGGCCAGCGGCCGTGCGTTGAACAGGAACCTCGCTGCATCGGCCAGCTCCACAAGATTGGCAGCTCTTGGTTTCAGGACTGCCATAGACTGTTCGAGCAGTTCACGACCGTCTGGAGGCAGATCGCCCGGCATCCGATCAGCAACGAGTGTCGCCAAACGCTCGTCACAAGCCAGCCGGATATAGTGACCGTTGAGATTTTCGAGCTTCTTCAAGTCAAAGCGCGATGGTGATTTGCCGACGCCAGCAAGATCGAACCAGGCGATTGCCTGATCGCGGCTGATGATCTCATCATCGCCATGCCCCCAGCCAAGCCGCAGCAAATAATTGTCGAGCGCTTCGGGCAAGATGCCGAGTTCGTCACGATAGGCATCAACCCCGACCGCACCGTGCCGCTTGGAAAGTTTGCCGCCGTCAGAACCGTGAATCATTGGCACATGTGCATAGACGGGGTCAGGCCAGCCGCCCTCAATCGCCTGCATTGCCCGCATGATTGGCAATTGCCGGAAGGCGTTATTGAGGTGATCATCGCCACGGATCACATGGCTGACGTCCATGTCATGATCATCAACAACCACCGCCAGCATGTAAGTCGGGGTGCCATCAGACCGAAGCAGGACGAAATCGTCGAGCTCGGTATTTTGGACGGTGACATCCCCCTGAACGCGATCAGCAATAGTTGTAGCGCCCTCGCGCGGTGCCTTCAGGCGGACGACAAAAGGGGCATCGGCTGGCGCGTCGGCGGGATCGCGATCACGCCAGCGACCATCATACCGCATCGGCTGCTTTGCGGCCTGTTGCGTCGCCCGCAATGCCACGAGGTCTTCCGATGTCGCAAAGCATTTATAGGCATGGCCTGCCGCCAGCAGTTGGTAGGCGACCTGGGCGTGGCGTTCCGCCCGGGCGAACTGAAATATCGTCTCTCCGTCCCAATTGAGCCCGAGCCAGGACATACCATCAATAATCGCGTCGATCGCCGGCTGGGTAGAACGGGCGCGATCGGTATCCTCGATTCGGAGAAGAAAATCGCCCCCATGATGTCGTGCAAAAAGCCAGTTGAACAACGCGGTCCGAGCGCCGCCAATATGCAGAAAACCAGTGGGGGAGGGCGCAAAACGCGTAATGACCCTGGCTGCGGTGTCCGCCGCCTTAGGGAGCCGGTCACTTTCAGAACTTGCACCCAAAAGCTGCTGCTCCCAAACTTGTTACACGATGGCAAAAATAGCCTTGCGCGCCCCTAGCACGGGCCTTGCGCCGCTTCAAATCGCGCGGCTGCCCCGCTTTGCCGAATTTCCCGATGCGTTTGAGCGTTGGCTTGAGGCGGAACGCGATCAGTTGTTTCTCTGGCTCCCGGTGGCGTTAGGTGCAGGTATCGCGCTGTGGTTTGTTCTGCCTGATCCGCGGTCTTGGTCGGTGGCGCTGTTGCTGCTTTGCGCGCCAGCCATGGGCGCTGTTGCGGTCGCGCGGGGGGGGCGCGCCAGTCGGGTCGTAATGCTCGGCGCAACGGCGGCAGCGATAGGGCTTGCCTTGATCTGGTTGCGCGCCGAACAAGTTCGCGCGCCGGTGCTGGCACGGCCGATGATCGCGCAATTGATTGGGCGGGTCGACAGGATCGATCCAATTCCGGCCCGAGCACTCGTGCGGCTGCGCATCGTGCCGATTAAACTGACAACCCAATCTTACGCTCCGCCCCCGGCGACATGGCCAGCGGTTGTGCGGATTAATTTGGGGGAGGGCGATGTTCCGGTCGGGTTGTCCCTGGGGGCGGTGGTCAGGCTGCGGGCACGGCTCATGCCGCCGCCTTCGCCCGCTGTCCCTGGTGCTTATGATTTTGCACGGGTCGCCTGGTTCGACCGAATCGGTGCGATCGGTCGAGGACTCGGTCCGGTCGAGCTCGTCCGCGAAGGGCAGGGCGCATCCGGGGGGCTGAGGATGCGACTGTCCGGGCACATTCGCGCGCAATTGCCGGGCGGTGCCGGTGGCATCGCTGCCGCACTCGCGACCGGCGATCAAGGCGGGATTCCCCTTGAGGATGCAGAGGCAATGCGCCGTGCCGGGTTAGCGCATCTGCTCTCGGTGAGCGGCCTTCACATTACCGCAGTCGTCGGCGGCATGATTTTTCTTGTCGCGCGAATGTTGGCGCTGAGCCCTTGGCTAGCATTACATGTCCGCATACCGGTGATCGCCGCCGGGGCGGGGGCGCTTGCAGCGATTGGTTACACTATCCTGACTGGCGCTGAGGTGCCGACGGTTCGTTCCTGTTTGGCAGCTTTGATTGTCCTGATCGCCGTGGCCTTGGGGCGCGAGGCAATTACGCTCAGGCTCGTCGCAACCGGGGCAATCATTGTTCTGCTCCTTTGGCCAGAGGCGCTGTTCGGGCCAAGCTTTCAGCTTTCTTTCGCGGCTGTCGCAGCAATCGTCTCCTTTCATGAGGCAGGGGCGGTCCGCACTTTTTTCGCCCGTCGCGATGAGCAGTGGTTCCGAACGCTCGGTCGTCAGTTGTTGTCGCTCCTGGCGACCGGCCTGCTTGTCGAAGTCGCCTTGGCACCGATCGCGCTGTTTCATTTTCACCGAGCGGGCCTCTACGGGGCATTTGCCAATATCATCGCAATCCCGCTGACAACGTTTGTCATCATGCCAATTGAGGCGATGGCGTTGGTGTTTGATCTGGTCGGCCTTGGCGCGCCATTATGGTGGCTGGCCGGGCAGCCGCTTGGCGGCCTGCTCTGGCTTGCCCGAACCATTGCGGCCGCACCCGGGGCGGTGGCTATGTTGCCCTCGATGAGCGCTTTGATCTTCAGCTTATTCGTGCTGGGCGGAATCTGGCTGGCGCTATTGCGGACGAAATGGCGCTTGCTGGGCACACTCCCAATCATTGTTGCGACTTTGGGCGGCGTCATGACGTCAACGCCCGATGTCCTCGTCACCGGCGACGGGCGACATCTCGCAGTTCGGGCACCAGCAGGCGGCATCGCTATCCTGCGCGACCGAACCGGAGATTATGTTCGTGACATGCTGGCAGAAAACAGTGGTGTCGATGAAGCACCTACTCTGTTGTCTGATCTGCCGCAGAGCCGATGTAATCGTGACGCCTGTATCATCACTGTTCGCCGGACTGATGGGCGGGAATGGCGCCTGCTCGCAACGCGCAGCCCCTACCTAATGCCCACCAGTGCACTCAGCAACGCTTGCAAAAACGTTGACATTGTCGTCAGCGATCGCCGTTTGCCCCGCAGCTGTAAGCCGCGTTGGCTGCGGCTTGATCGACCGGTGCTGGCCCGGACTGGCGGCGTTGCGATCACGCTGTCAGCAGGTGAGGTCCGGACGGTTTACGAACCGGGGGACCAGCACCCATGGCGGAACGGACCGAAAACCGCCGTCAATCGTAGCGACGCAGCAACCCGGCGAGCTTTCCCTGCACACGCACCTGCCGCGGATCATAACGCTGAGGATCATAAGCGCGGTTTGCCGGATCAAGCCGCACCATCGCGCCTTCCCGGCGAAAATACTTGAGCGTTGCCTCGCTGTCCTCAATCAATGCAACGACGATCTCGCCATCGCGCGCGACGTCGGTGCGACGGATGAGCGCGTAATCGCCATCAAGGATACCCGCCTCAACCATCGAATCGCCTGATACCTCAAGCGCATAATGTTCCCCGCCCCCGAGCAACGCGGCAGGCACCGCAAGCATCGCTGAATCTTCAAATGCCTCAATCGGGACACCGGCGGCGATGCGACCGTGTAGCGGAATCTCGATGACATCATTGGCGGCGTGGGGCGTTGGCCGGACATTGGGGTTCGCCAGTTCGGGCGCTGCGGTTCGCCGAGGTTCGGACCGTTCCGGCATTCGCAATACTTCCAGCGCGCGGGCACGGTTCGGCAGGCGACGGATGAATTTGCGTTCTTCAAGCGCGCTGATCAGCCGGTGGACCCCCGACTTGGATTTTAGATCAAGCGCCTCCTTCATTTCCTCAAAAGAGGGGGAGACACCGCTTTCTTCCAGGCGATCATTGATGAAGCAAATAAGCTCGTGCTGCTTGCGGGTAAGCATGGCGTTCCTCCGTTCAGAACAGACAATGAACGTTTAGGCAACGTTGGAGTCGAAGTCAAGTCAAGGGCAGGATGGGCACCGAGTCGCCGATTTGGGCGGGGGGGGCGTGCGGCGGGCGGAGGATTAGACAATCCGATTGTGCCAGCGTGAGCAGCATCGAACTATCCTGGGCTGACGCGGCCTCGACACGCCCGTCGATGATGTTGGCACGCAGATAATCCTGCCGTTGGTCGTTGGCAGGGAGCGCCGCGCCGAGTGTTGCGGTTAGCGTTTTTGGTAACGGTTCGTTCGCGCCGGAAAGTGCTGCAACCAGCGGCCGAAGGAATAGCCGCGCGGTCACGAATGCCGAAACGGGGTTACCGGGCAGGCCGAGGACAACGGCCTTGCCCAAAATGCCTGCCATCATGGGTTTGCCAGGACGCATGGCGATCCTCCAGAAATTGATCGTCGCGCCTGCGGCTGTGAGCGCGGGCCTCACCAGATCATGATCGCCAACGGATGCGCCGCCTGTGGTCACGAGAATGTCGGCATCGACGGCTGCAAATGCGCTGACCAGCGTGTTTAACTGATCGGGCAAAATACCAAGATCGATGATCTCGACTGGCAGGTCGGCGATCATGGCCGCCAGCATCAGGCTGTTTGATTCAGGTAATTGCGTACCAATGACCGGCGCACCGACGGGGACCAGCTCATCCCCAATTGCGACCAACGCGACACGGACCTTCCTGCCCACCATGATGTGTGAAAGCCCTGCTGCTGCCGCAAGCGCGATCCGGGCGGGTGTCATGATAGCGCCCGCCGAAATGAGCGTCTTTCCGGCGGCGAAGTCCATACCCTTGTGTCGGACATGACGACCCCGCTCTGCCGGTCCATTGCCAGTCAGCGCGATCTGATCGCCAGTTCGGCTAACATCCTCCTGAATGACGATCGTGTCGGATCCGGTGGGCAGCGTTGCGCCGGTGAAGATGCGAACCGCCTCGCCGCGCGTGCAAGTGCCTGTGAAGGGATGACCAGCCGCGCTTTCTCCAACGACAACCCATGGGCCGGGCAGATCGTCAAACCGGATCGCATAGCCATCCATTGCGGACAAATCTGCTGCGGGTTGGTATCGCTTCGCGACAATGGGGGCGCCCGTATAATGACCGAGCACCTCGCCGAGCGGACTTGTTTTTGTGGCTACGGGCGTGGCGAGCGCAAACAGCCGGGATTGCGCTTCAGCAACGGACAGCAAGGGTAGGGGTAGGGGTGGTGGCTTTGACTGCTGCATGAACCCCAATCGCTCCCACAAATGGGCAGGAAATGAAAGGCCCGCCGCAGTGCCTGTGCGCTGCGACGGGCGAGGCTTTCCTCCCCAGGAAAGTCGGATATTCGCAGGCGTTACGCTGCGAATTGATTCATCGTGTTGTGGGCACCGCCAGCCTTGAGTGCGGCTTCCCCTGCGAAATATTCTTTATGGTCATCACCAATGTCGGAGCCCGACATGTTTTGATGCTTCACACAGGCAATACCTTCGCGGATTTCCTTGCGCTGCACCCCCTTCACATAGCCGAGCATGCCCTGATCACCGAAATACTCCTTGGCGAGGTTATCGGTGCTGAGCGCTGCGGTGTGATAGGTGGGCAGGGTGATGAGGTGGTGGAAGATGCCCGCCCGCGCCGCCGCATCGCGCTGAAAAGTGCGGATGCGTTCGTCGGCCTCATTGCCTAGTTCGGTGCCATCATAATCGACCGACATCAGCCGGGCACGATCATACGCCGTTACATCCTTACCATCATTTGCCCATGCATCAAAGACTTGCTGGCGAAAGTTCAGCGTCCAATTGAAGGACGGAGAATTATTATAAACGAGCTTTGCGTTAGGAATGACCTCCCGGATACGGTCAACCATGCCCGCAATTTGCGCGATATTCGGCTTTTCGGTCTCGATCCAGAGCAGGTCAGCGCCGTTCTGCAGCGAGGCGATACAATCAAGCACGCAGCGATCTTCACCAGAGCCTGCCCGGAACTGGAACAGGTTGGAGGGCAACCGCTTTGGCCGCATCAGCTTGCCGTCGCGGTTCAGGATGACATCGCCGTTGCGCCCAATTCCCTCGCTTGGGTTGCTCGGATCGATCTCTTCGCAATCGAGGAAGCTGTTATACTGATCACCCAGATCACCGGCTACCTTGCTGACGGCGATTTGCTTGGTCAGGCCGGCGCCGAGCGAGTCGGTGCGTGTGACGATGATGCCGTCCTCAATGCCGAGTTCGAGGAAGGCATAGCGGCAGGCGCGTACCTTGGCGAGGAAGTCCTCATGCGGCACGGTGACCTTGCCGTCCTGGTGACCGCACTGCTTTTCGTCAGAGACCTGATTTTCGATTTGCAGCGCGCACGCACCCGCCTCAATCATCTTCTTGGCCAACAAATATGTTGCCTCGGCATTGCCAAAGCCCGCATCGATATCGGCAATAACCGGAACGACATGCGTTTGGTAATTATCGACAGCCGCCAGCAGCTGCTTGGTTTTGATCTGGTCGCCCGCCTCTCGAGCGGCATCAAGATCGCGGAACATCATGCCGAGTTCACGCGCATCTGCCTGGCGAAGAAAGGTGTAGAGTTCCTCGATCAGTGCAGGGACGCTCGTCTTTTCGTGCATTGATTGATCAGGCAACGGGCCAAATTCGCTGCGCAGAGCAGCAACCATCCAGCCTGACAGATACAGGTAACGGCGCTCGGTCGATCCGAAATGCTTCTTAATGCTGATCATTTTCTGCTGGCCGATAAAGCCATGCCAGCAGCCAAGCGACTGAGTGTATTGACCCGGATCAGCGTCATAGGCGGCCATGTCCTGGCGCATGATCCTGGCGGTATAGCGAGCGATATCGAGGCCGCTGAGGAAACGATTCTGAAGCCGCATCCGTGCGACAGACTCAGCGCTGATGCCGTCCCAGGTGCCTTTCATGCTCTTGATGAGCTGATCAACTTCCGAAATATGCGTTTGGTAAGTCACCGGGCGTTCCTTAATTTGAAAATCTTAGCCTCGCCATAAGCAAATTTACACATCGAAGAACCAAAAAACTGCCGTATTTCGCGTCAGCCTGTCCGATTTGAGTAGGTCCAATTTGTCGTTTTGTAAAAAATTTACAAAACTGCTTGGTCAGCAATCCAATCGCCTGATTTGCCACCATGCTTCTCCAGAAGCCGGATCGCACTAATCACCATTGCCTTGTCGATGGCTTTGGCCATGTCATAGATCGTCAGCAGCGCAACCGAAACGGCGGTAAATGCTTCCATCTCCACGCCTGTCTTGCCCTCTGTCGCGCAGGTCGCGGTGACGGTCACCCCCGTTGCATCGGGTGTCACCTCGATACGCACCTTGGTAAGCGCGAGAGGGTGGCAAAGCGGGATAAGATCGCTGGTGCGCTTTGCCGCCATGATCCCAGCGACACGGGCAACGGCGATGACATCGCCCTTCTTCGCGGTGCCATTCGCGATCGCCTGTGCTGCAACGGCTGTCATCGATATCCTGCCTGTTGCAACCGCCTGGCGCATGCTGTCTGGCTTGCCGCCGACATCGACCATATGCGCCGCACCGCTCGCATCGAGGTGGGTGAGGTCGCTCATCCGATCAGCGCCCGTGTCGCTGCCTCAATGTCGTCGGCGCGCATCAATGCCTCTCCCACGAGGAAGCATCGAACGCCCTTTTCGCCCATTGCGTCGAGATCGGCCCGGCTGCTGAGGCCGCTTTCTGCCACGAAAGTGCAATCCTTCGGCGCGCGGGAAATCAACTCATAGCTGCGCTTAAAATTGACTGAGAAATCATGAAGATCGCGATTATTGACCCCGATCAGACGGGATTTGAGCTTGAGCGCCCGATCAAGCTCGCGCGCATCATGAACCTCGACCAGCACATCCATCCCGCAATCCATCGCGCTGGCTTCGATTTCGGCGAGCATGGTATCGTCAAGCGCGGCCATGATCAGGAGAATTGCGTCCGCACCAAGCGCACGCGATTCAGGTGCCTGCCAGGGATCAATCATGAAATCTTTGCGCAAGACCGGCAACGCCGTTGCTGCGCGCGCAGCGCCAAGGTAACTGTCTGCGCCTTGAAACCAACGTTCATCGGTGAGCACGGACAAACAAGCCGCGCCCCCGGCCTGATAGGCAATTGCATGGGCCGGGGGATCAAAATTCTCCCGGATCACGCCTTTGGATGGACTTGCTTTTTTGATCTCGGCAATCAGCGCTGGCCCCTGCAGCGCCCGCGCATCAAGGGCTGCGCGAAAGCCACGCGGCGCCGTTTGAGCTGCGATCTGTTGATCCAGTTCGCCCATCGAAATGCACGCCTTGCGCGCAGCGACATCGGCCCGCTTGGTTTCAAGGATGCGGTTTAGGATCGTTGTCATGAATAGGCTATCCAACAGTCGAGCAGTGTATTGGCCAGCCCATTGTCGATGACCTCGCGCGCCTCTTCGACGCCGTCGCGCAGATCACCGGCGCGGCCGGCGAGCACCAGCGCAGCGGCGCTATTCAGCAATACAGCATCGCGGTAACCACCCGTCTCACCCAGCAGCAATCGCCGCAGCGCTGCAGCGTTATAAGCCGGATCCCCTCCGCGGATCGAGGCAATATTGTGGCGAGGCAAGCCTGCATCTTCGGGTGAAATCTGGCGCGGCAGCGCAATGGCACCAAGCGAGGCAACCACTGTAGGGCCTGCTCCTGACAATTCGTCCAAACCTTCTTCGCCTGACACAACCAACGCGGCCTCTGCTCCCAGCGCCTGAAGCGCGTCTGCATAAATACAGACATAATCGGGCCTGGCGATCCCGATAAGCTGTCGGGAAACGCCGGCCGGATTGGCGAGTGGCCCCATCAGATTGAAGATCGTGCGCTGACCAATTTTTTTGCGGATCGGGGTAATCCGCCGCATCGCCGGGTGATGATTGGCCGCAAACAAAAAAGCGATCCCGAGATCACGCAGCGAGGCTTCGGCGAGCCGTCCGGCACGTTCCATGTCGAGCCCCAGCGCTTCAAGGGTGTCGGCGGCACCGGCCTTGCTTGAGGCGGCACGATTGCCATGCTTGGCCACGGGTACACCGCACGACGCCACGACCAGTGAGACCGCGGTAGAGACATTGAGGGTATGATGCCCGTCGCCGCCGGTCCCACACACATCAATCGCCCCGGCGGGGGCCGCAATCGGGATGAGACGCATCCGCATGGCACGTGCCGCCTCGGCAATCTCGATGCTCGTTTCGCCGCGCCGGGTGAGGCCGATCAGGAATTCGGCAATTGCCTCCTCGCTGGCGCGCGCGTCGAGTATGTCGGCAAAGGCTTGCGCGGCGTCCGCCGTGCTGAGCGGTGCGTCAGTCTCCGGCAAACGAACGGTTCTCGTCACGCCAGCGCCTGAGGCCGCAGCCCTGCAATCATCATGAAATTGGCGAGCAGCGCATGGCCATGTTCCGTTGCAATACTTTCCGGGTGAAACTGGACGCTGTGGATGGGGAGCGTCGCGTGGCGAAAACCCATGACCGAGCCATCGTCTGCGGTAGCGTTGATGATGAGTTCGGCCGGAGCCCCCTCGACAATCAGCGAATGATAGCGCGTGGCTGTAAAGGGGGAGGGAACGCCCTGAAACAACCCCGTCCCGTCATGAGTCACAGGCGACGTCTTCCCGTGCATTAAACCGCCGCGCACGACAGCGCCGCCGAAATGCTGGCCGATCGCCTGATGGCCAAGGCATACCCCGAGAAGCGGTTTGCGCGCTGACGCGCAGGCAGCCACTAATTGAAGCGAAATCCCGGCTTCGTTCGGGGTTTTTGGGCCCGGCGATATTAAAAACGCATGGGCATTGCTCGCCATCGCATCGGACACGGTAATCGCGTCGTTTCGGACGACATGCGTCTCGGCGCCCAGTTCCATGAGGTAATGGACCAGGTTCCATGTAAAGCTGTCATAATTGTCGATGACAAGGATCATGCGCGCGGCTTCTACCTTATCGTGCTTGCAGCGCAACAGGTGCGGCTGTTCATATTTAAGCAACGAGGCTCGTGGCAGGATTGTATCGTTGCGGTTATGGGCAACGGTTCGTCCCGAACCAATATGGTCGGGTAAGCGTCTCATGCTGGGCACTTGAGGAGAAATAAATGGTGCGTCGCGTTTTGCTTGCAGCCCTTTTAATGGCCCCTTCGGTTGCCTCGGCACAGGATCAGGCCACCAAGAGCACCCCTCCGACCCGTATCCGCAGCTTCTTGCTGAATGGCACCGAAAAATGTCCAGAGGCGCAAGGCGACGAGATCGTCATCTGCCTGCCGGCGGAAGAACCTTATCGAATACCGAAAAGACTTCGCGACGAGGGTCCCATTCCGGCCAAAAACCAAAGTTGGGTCAATCGCGCTGCGACAATCGACGAAGCGGGTCGAACCGCTGCCGGGCTTCCTGGAACGTGTTCGCCCCAGGGAGCAGTCGGCGCGTTTGGTTGCACCCAGCAATTGGTCGAGCAATGGCGCGCAGAGCGGCGCGAGAGAGCGCAGACCAGCGCTGCACCGTGAGCCAAAGCGCCAACGCGCTATTGCTCAAAATGACCCTCCCCGGCACGCGCGATCGCCTCTCTGGCGGCTGCAAGCAACGCGCCGGCTTTGGCTTCACATTCGCGCTGTTCATAAATTGCGTCGCTATCGGCAACGATCCCCGCACCAGCCTGAACATGCATGACCCCGTCCTTGAGGATTGCCGTGCGTAAAACGATGCACGAATCCATCGATCCGTCAGGCGAGAAATAGCCGACGCCACCGGCGTACGCCCCGCGCACTTCGCCCTCGAGTTCAGCAATAATTTCGCAGGCCCTTACCTTCGGCGCGCCCGAAACCGTGCCAGCTGGAAACCCCGCCAGCAGCGCATCGATTGCGTCATGACGCGGTGAGAGCTTGCCGACAACATTTGAAACGATGTGCATCACATGGCTGTAGAATTCGACCGTATAACTGTCCGTCACGCGAACCGATCCGGCCTGCGCAACGCGACCGGTATCATTCCTGCCAAGATCGAGCAGCATCAAATGCTCGGCACGCTCCTTTGGGTCAGCGAGCAAACTTGCCCGGTTCTCTTCGTCCTGCGACGCGGTTGAACCGCGCGGGCGTGTGCCAGCGATCGGCCTGATCGTCACTTCGCCGTCCCGCACACGCACCAAAATTTCGGGGCTTGAGCCTGTGAGCGAAAATCCCGGAAGATCAAGATGGTAGAGAAAGGGCGAGGGGTTGATTCGCCGCAACGAACGATAAAGTTCCAGGCCGGGAAGTGCAAAGGGTGCCGTAAAACGCTGGGCGAGGACGACCTGAAAGACGTCGCCGGCAAAGATATATTCCTTTGCGGCCGCCACCATCGCGGCATAGCGCCCCTGTGCCAAGGCGGGTTTGAGCGTGATGTCCTGGGGAGGGACGGCAATTGGTTTTGGTAACGGATCGCGCGCCAGCCGGGCTGCCGTCGCTTCGATTCGGTCCGCCGCATCAACCAGGGCTTGCTCGGGCGCGGATTCTCCGTTGGGCCAGATCGGCGCGACCAGAAACAACGCATCGGTCAATCGATCAAAAATCAGCACCAGGGTTGGCCGCACGAACATCATGTCGGGCAGCTCAAGTGGGTCAGACTCTGGCCGGTGCAACTTTTCCACTAGACCGATCGTCTCATAGCCGAAATATCCCACAAGACAGGCCAGCGCGCGCGGAAGTTCAGGCGGCACATCCATCAGGCAGCTGTCCACCAGCTGGCGTAAGGCGGCCAGGGTCGGTCTATCGCACGGCTCAAAGGCGTCTCGATTGGTCAACCAGTGCCGGTTGATGGCGGCAGTTTCGCCCTGCGCCCTGAATACGAGATCTGGCGCGAGGCCGATCAGGCTATGCCGCCCCCGGATGGCACCACCTTCGACCGACTCAAGCACAAAATCGCCCCGTCCTGGCTCAAGGAGCTTCAGTGCAGCGGCGACAGGTGTTTCTGTGTCGGCGACAACCCTACGCCACAAAAGCGCCGGACGGCCACCAAGCAGCGCAGCCATGGCGGCGTCTCGTCCCTGAATGTCGTTATTGATCAGGGTTGTCCGTCCAATTGACCGCCCAGATCCTTGCGAACACCGGCGATAACAGCATCATGCTTTTTCAGCCCCACGGCACGACGCACCGCCTCGCTGAACTGCTGCACATATTCCCGTCCGAACGAACGGCCCAGATCGGCGCGCATCGCGTTGATCACTTGCGTCTGGCCGGTCGCATCGCGTTGTTCAATCTTGTCCAGATAAACGATCAGCCAGCCACCCTGTTGCGGCGCTTCAAGAAGCTTGGCAGTCTTTTGAACCATGCTGAACATCAGCGCGAGCGGTGGTGGGGCCCCTTGAGGATTGGCCGCGAGCGCCGCCCGCGAGGATGCCAAGGGCCCCGGCGCTTGCAATTTCAGGCCGGTTTGCGCCAACGCGTCGGCTAAGCCCTGGCCTTTATTCACGGCAGCGACAACTTGTGACGCAACCACCCGGGCACGGCGACGGGCCCGGTCGATCGTGAAGTCACGCAGCAATATATCACGCAAGGCGGCTATTGGTGGCGCGGCGGCAGGCACAACCCGGTCAAGCCCGACAAGCGCGAAGCTGCCATCAGCCCCCACGCCTACCAATTGCGGATCATCGCCGACTTCTGCGGCAAAGCCCGCCGCGATGATCGGTGTGAGCAAAGGATCAGGTGTGGCAGCTGCATCATCGGGGTTGCGGCCATCGCCGATGACCGCCGGGGTCGACATCGCCTGCAGCTTTTGATCGAGCACAACCTCGGCAAATGTCGCTTTGTCGGCGATCGCGTCTTCGATCTTAGCGCGCAGATCAGCGAACGCTCGCGCCGTTTTCTCAATCGACAATTCTTTCATCAAATCGCCGCGGGCCTGATCGAGCGGCCTGGCAGCAATTTGTTCGCTGCTATCGATCCGGACGACCGCCCAGCCAAGCGGCGCTTTCAGCGGCCCGACAAAGCCTCCCTTGGCCGCACCGAACACAGCCGCCGCAATTTCCGCGGAGTTTTGCGCCGCGTAAGCGCTTTGCGCAATGCTGGAAAGTCTGGCTGGTTCAAGCCCAATTGACGCTGCCGCCGCCTCGATTGAGGTGCCGCTCTTGAGCTCGATGACGAGCTTGTCGGCAGCCGTGCGGTCGCCGATGATGACCTGCGACAAGGATCTTTTTTCAGATGCTCCAAACCGTGCCGATTGTTTTTGATACGCTTGGGCAATTTCTGCTTCGCTTGGCGTTCCCGTTGCTTTTACCTGTTCGGCAGTGATCGTCGTATAGCGAATGACGCGGCGTTCTGGAATCGTGTAGCGTGCGATGTTGCGCTTGTAGAAATTGCTGATCTCAACATCTGTCGGCAGTTCACCCGCCCCCATCGCGCGGGTAGGGATGAAGCCGATCAGCCCGTCGCGCTTCTCAAGCAGCAGCGAGGCATAGGGTAGGGCCAATTCACTGGCGACCTGGCTCGCGCCGATTGTCGGCGAAGTCAGCTGATCGCCAATCACGCCGCGCGCAACATCAGCACGGACCTGTGCATCGGTGAGCTTTCGTGTGCCGAGCAGTTGCTCATAGACCCGCTGGCTAAACTTGCCGTCCGGTCCCTGCAGCGAGGGGATGCTAGCGATCTGACCGTCAATGACCTTTTTTGAAACGACCATCCCTTGCTGTTTGCCAAATTGTTCGAGCGCCAAGCCGTTGATTAATCGTTCAAGCGTACCGTCAAGCCCGCCACCAGCAATGAACTGGTTCATGTCCAATGTTGGCCGTTCTTGCCGCAACGCATCAAGCTCAGCCTGCGCGCGCTCCTTGAGCTCGGCTGCACTGATCTGCGCATCGCCAATTGTCGCTGCGCCCCCATCGCTGCTTGCCAGACCGTTGGAGCGAATGTCGGTCACATCGGCTGCCGCAAAAGCGAACGCGATAAGCCCAAGAATTCCAAATGCGACGATAATGCCAATGCGAGAACTAATAAGTCGGCGAAAAAAACTGAGCATGCGGGGAGGGGCCGATCCTGAAGGCTTTGATGACGATAACGGAGCTGCTTTACGGGGGCTTGGCCGCTGCATCAAGCTTGCGTGGTGCGAGGGCTTCGTTACGGGAGCCATGACGGACTGGTCGAGGAGTAAGGCTGTTGATGCGGCGCAAACTGGTTGCGGGCAACTGGAAAATGAACGGCAACCTGTCAGCGCTCGTTGAGCTTGACGCGATCAGCCAACTTGCCGCCGCGACACCTCTCGTTGAAGTCGGAGTTGCGGTGCCCGCGACATTGATTGCGCCTGCGATATCCCGCACGCCAACCTTGATGATTGGTGCGCAGGATATCCATCCGAGACAAAGCGGCGCGCACACCGGCTGTCTGTCGGCGGGAATGCTCAAGGAAGCCGGCGCACAATTCAGCATCATTGGCCATAGCGAGCGGCGCAGCGACCAATGCGAGGTGGATGGCGATGTAAAGGCGAAGGGCCAAGCCGCCCGGGCAGCCGGTCTTTCAGCGATCCTGTGTGTCGGCGAAACCCTGATACAGCGCGATGCTGGCGAGGCGTTGAGCGCAGTCACCCGCCAATTGGCGGCCTCAATGCCCGATCACGCCACGGGCGATTGGCTTTCGATCGCCTATGAGCCGATCTGGGCAATCGGCACGGGCAGGGTTGCAGGCATTGATGATGTCGAGGAGATGCATGCCGCCATCCGGGTTCAGCTCATCCAGCAGCTGGGCGAGGCAGCCGCCGCTGTGCGGATTATCTATGGAGGCTCGGTCAGTGCTGACAACGCAGCTGCCCTGTTTGCCGCTGCCAATGTCGATGGCGCATTGGTTGGGGGGGCGAGCCTGACCGCCGCCAAGTTCACCCCCATCATCCTCGCCGCCGCCCGATCCTGAACCTCGGGTTAGCGCGCTCGGTTTCAGACGCGGGTCATCACCCAATTGCCCGATCTATCCTTGCACGCCTGGAACGATTCCGACTGAGCTGCTTCACCGGGTAGACTGACATCCTGCGTGACCATCCGGCAGTTCGCGGCTGCCTGCGGCGCTGGCCTGAGGAGTGATGAAGCGACATAGCCTTGCGCCATGCCCGCATCCGAGATCAGCAACCAGGGCTTGCCAGTAACGCCAGCTGGAACCCAGACGCGCTGGCCTCTCATGAGCTTGGCAACAATCGGACTGGACGTCACCGGTGCGGCTCGGACATTGACAGCAGCCGACGCGACATAGCTTTTGCCAATCCTGGAAAAGTTGCTTGCCGGTTCAACGCCATTGGCAAAACGCAGTCCGGTTAGGTCCGTATTGGCGCTGTTAGCGACCTCGACATGGCCTGAGGCACCCGTTTCTGGATTTTGCCAATCCTGCGATCGGCCCGATTCCATTGCTGCCTGTGTCGCACGTTCCGCGCGGTTCCGATCATTGCGCTGAAGCTTGCAGCCC
>JBBQAU010000007.1:0-23878 GCA_038316685.1 Sphingomonadales bacterium | reverse complement strand
GAGACCCAGACTAGCGAGTTGAAGCGCACGCTTGGTTCCTGGAACCTGCTGTTTCTTGGCATCGGCTGCATCATTGGTGCGGGTATTTTCGTCCGAACTGGCAATGCGGCCGCGCTCCACGCCGGCCCTGCCGTGCTATTGTCCTTTGTGGTGGCGGGTATTGTCTGCGCGTTTGCCGGGCTTTGCTATGCCGAGCTGAGCTCGACATTGCCGGTTTCAGGTTCTGCCTATACCTATAGCTATACGACGCTGGGTGAATTTGCCGCCTGGATCATGGGCTCCTTGCTCTTACTCGAATATGGGTTGGCGGCCTCGGTCGTTGCGGTCGGGTGGTCGGGCTATGTCGTCTCACTGCTGAAGGATTTTGGGCTGGCGATCCCGCCGCAATATACAGGGCCTATGGGGTATCCATTAATGCGGGATGGCGCGCAGGTCATTATTGACGGCCTTCCCGTGACGACCTTGTTCAATCTGCCCGCATTTCTGATTTGTTGCGTACTTTCCGGGCTGCTGGTTATTGGTGTGTCGGAAAGCGCCAAGGTGAACAACGCGATTGTCGCCATCAAAGTCAGCGTGATTTTGGCCTTCATCATCATTTGCGGTTACACTGTTCTACAAGACCTGCCCGCCCGGATCGCGGCCAATTGGACCCCGTTTATCCCCCCGGCAGAGGCAGGTGAAGGCCATTTCGGCGTTGGCGGCATCATGCGCGCGGCGTCGATCGTGTTTTTTGCGTATATCGGTTTTGAGGCCGTCTCGACCGCGGGCCAAGAGGCCAAAGATCCGAAAAAGGACATGCCTTTTGGAATCATCGGATCGCTGGTGGTCTGCACGATCCTTTATATGCTGGTTGCCTCGGTTTTGACGTTGATGGTCAATTACAAGTCGCTGGATGTGCCCGATCCGGTCGCCGTCGCGGTCGATTCGATGGGGCCGCAATGGGCGTGGTTTGCTGGCATCATTAAGGCAGGCGCAATCATCGGCCTCACGTCAGTCGTGCTCGTGCTGATGTATGGCCAAACGCGCATTTTCTACACGATGGCGCGTGACGGGCTATTGCCACGCGTTTTTTCGGAAGTTCACCCGAAGTATCAGACGCCCTGGATCAACACGCTTACGGTTGGCCTTATCGTGGCGATTGGCGCGGGGTTTTTCGATATTAACACGCTTGGCGATATGACATCGGTCGGCACGCTTGCTGCCTTTGCGATCGTCTGCCTGACGGTTAGCTGGCTGCGCTTTACCGCGCCTGAATTGCCGCGCGGTTTCCGGGTGCCATTCGGTCCGGTCATCCCGGTGCTTGGCATCGTTTCTTGTATCTATCTGATCACAGCGATTGAATCGCGGGTGTTGTGGTTTTTCGCCTATTACACGCTTGGCGCGATCGTCCTGTATTTTGCTTATGGCATTCATAATAGCCGGTTGCAGCAGGACCAGGACGAAATGCGCGGACCCGATATGGGCGAATTTCCCGGGCCCGTGCACGGCTGACAGCAACCAAATGACGGGATAAAATGGGGCCAGGGAGCAATTCCCGGCCCCAATTTTTCAATCCGGAAAGGCTGCAATCAGCCCAGTTTTTCTGCGACAAGCGCCTTGAGATCAACCATCGGGCGCGCACCGACATGGCTGATGATTTCTGCGGCACAAATCGCGCCGATCTTAAGCGACTGGGCGAGCGACATGCCCGCAGCCTGCCCATGCAGGAAGCCCGCCGCGAACAAATCACCGGCGCCCGTCGTATCGACGACTTTTTCGATCGGTTCTGCCGCGACATGCACGGTTTCGCCGCCAGAAACCGCAAGTGCGCCATGCTCACTGCGGGTCACAACGAGCAACGGCACCTGCGGCGCTATCTTGGCAAGCGCTGCGTCAAAATCCTCAAGTTCGGCAAGCGCCAGCAGTTCATTCTCATTCGCAAACAAGATGTCGATCAGGCTATCGGCGAGCAGTTGACGGAAATCGCCGCCGTGGCGTGAAATGCAGAACACATCCGACAGCGTAAACGCCACCTTGCGACCCGCCGCGCGCGCAATGTCAATCGCTGCCCGCATTGCCGCGCGCGGCTGTTCCGGGTCCCAAAGATAGCCCTCAAGATAAAGAATTGCGCCACTGGCGATCAGTTCCGCATTCAGCGCAGTTTCGGGCAAAAATTGTGAAGCGCCCAAAAAGGTGTTCATCGTGCGTTGGCCATCAGGCGTAACGAATATCAAACAGCGCGCCGTTGTCGGCTCACCGTCCCGCGCGGCGGTATCAAAGGTGACCCCTGTGGCACGGATATCGTGCGCAAAAACAGCCCCCAGCTGATCATTGGCGACCTGCCCGATAAAGCCGCATGTGCCGCCCAGTGCGGCGATTCCTGCAACCGTGTTTGCGGCTGAACCACCGCTCGCCTCAATGCCCGGGCCCATCTTGGCGTAAAGCGCATCGGCTTCCTCTGGCGAGAACATCAGCTGCATAGAACCCTTCGTCATCCCCTGTTGGGCGATAAATGCATCGTCGGTTTGCGAAAGAATATCGACGATCGCATTGCCGATGGCGACAACATCATGGTTCGGGCTGCTCACAAAATTCTCCTCTGGGGTGCATAACAACGACGGATGCGGTAGATTGGCGCGCCAGCAAGCGCAACCAGCTCCAGACAAAGCGGCGGTTCAGGCGCTTGCCAAGGTTGAGGGAAACCGATGTCGCGACTGTTGATCCTGACGCTTTCTGGAACGCTCGCCGGATGCGCGGCGACTTCCTCCAATTCCGGTCCATTACTTCAACCATTGAGCGGGCCGACACTACCGCTCAGGGCGACAAATGACCGGGTCATGGGGCGTGATGCCACCGCGCTGATCGCGCTGTTCGGCCAACCGACCGCCGACGTGACAGAGGGCAAGGCGCGCAAATTGCAATTTGTCGGCAAGGCATGCGTGCTTGACGCTTATCTTTACGCCAAAGGCGCCACCGCCCCGGTCGTCACTTATGTCGAGGCAAGGCAGCCAGACGGCACGCCGGTGAATAATGCCTCATGCGTCGGCACCCTCACGCGGCGCGGGAGGTGACCATTCTTTGCGCACGGATTCATCGAGCTCGCTCGACAACCTGACGGCACGCTCCATCACCCAACGGTCCGGAGCCAGCCGCAACAGCGCCCAGATCGCTGCTCCTCTTACGCTGCCATCGGGGTCGTCGATCAATCCGACGACAGCCGGGATTAGGCCCGGTTCGTCGCTATTGCCCGCCGCGATGCAGGCATTACGAACCATTCGGTGACGGCCGATCCGCTTGATCGGAGAACCGGCAAACACCTGTCGAAAATCAGCATCATTCAGCGCTAAAAGATCAGCGAGCGATGGAGCAACGAGCTCAGCGCGGGGCAGAAACGCACGATGGGCCTGGGCGGTCTCGGCAAACTTGTTCCACGGGCATACCGCCAGACAATCGTCACAGCCATAAATCCGGTTGCCGATTCCGCGCCGGAACTCGAGCGGGATCGCGCCCTGATGCTCGATCGTCAGGTAAGAAATACAGCGCCGCGCATCGAGCTGGTAGGGTGCTGGGAAAGCATCGGTCGGGCAGGCGATCTGGCAGGCCGTACAGCTGCCGCAGTGATCAACACCGGGGCGGTCAGCGACAAGGTCGAGTGTCGTATAGATCGCGCCGAGGAACAGCCAACTGCCAGCATCTCGGCTGACAAGATTAGTGTGTTTGCCCTGCCACCCAAGCCCGGCCGCGTGCGCCAGCGGCTTTTCCATCACAGGCGCGGTATCAACAAATACCTTCACATCACCGCCCGCAGTTTCGACCAGCCAGCGCGCCAGCGCTTTGAGCGCCCGTTTGACCACGTCATGATAGTCGCCGCCCTGTGCATAAACCGATATACGGCCATGGTCCGGCGCTTCTGCAAGCGCGAAGGGATCAACCATCGGCGCATAGCTCATCCCGAGTGCGATCACGCTTTTCACTTCGGGCCAAAGCGCTTTGGGCGCTGCGCGTTGATCGGCGCGCGCCTCCATCCAAATCATGCCGGCATGCGCGCCCTCGGCGAGCCAGGCTTTTAGGCGGTCGGCTGCATGGGGGATCGCCTCGGCCGACGCAATTCCGCAGGCAGCAAAGCCCAATTCAGCCGCCTTGTCTCGCAATAGCGCCGGGAGAGACTTGTCTTGGTTCATGATTGCCCGCTACGCTTTCACCCATGGTTGCTTAACCTTGGCGATCCATATCTGCCTTGTGTACGGACGGCGAGGATCTAGGGGAAGTGCGTGGCAAGCGATTGGGCGATTAAAGCGACGGGGCTCGTCAAAAGATTTGGCGATCGTCGGGTCGTTGACGGCGTTGATATCGCTGTGCCCACAGGCGCAATCTATGGCGTACTTGGCCCCAATGGTGCGGGCAAGACCACGACCTTACGCATGTTGCTTGGCATTATCGAACCGGACGAAGGATCAAGGACGCTGCTCGGCCACGCAAATCCGCGCGAGGCGAGCGATCAGATAGGCTATCTCCCCGAGGAACGTGGGCTTTATCCGGCGATGAACGCGCGAGAAGCGATCGCCTTCATGGGGGCTTTGCGCGGCCTCAACTGGAAAGAAGGCCGCAAGCGCGCCGACGAACTGATGGAAGCAGCCGGGCTGGGCCACGCGGTGGACGAAAAGATCCGGAAACTGTCAAAGGGTATGGCGCAACTCGTTCAACTGCTCGGATCGGTTGTTCACAAACCTGATCTGCTGGTGCTTGATGAACCTTTTTCGGGGCTTGATCCCGTTAATCAGGAACGGCTGGAGAAGCTGATCCTGGCCGAGCGTGATCGCGGCGCGACCATCCTGTTTTCCACCCACATCATGTCGCATGCCGAGCGGCTTTGTGATCGCCTCGCTATCATCGCGGGCGGCAAGCGTCGCTTTGAGGGTACTGTGGCCGAAGCGCGCGGCACGCTGCCCCAGCGCGTTCATTATGTGCCGCATCATGAGGGAGAAGGGCTAAAGGCGTTGCTGCCGCCCGATGCCATCCGCGAGCAGGATGGCTGGGGTTTTGTCATGCCCGAAACCGGGGTAGAGGCGATTTTGGTGCGCGTGATAGAAAAGGGTCACGGCATTTGCGGATTGTCGATTGAGCGACCGGGCCTGCATGATGCCTTTGTCAAGATTGTCGGCCGCGCCGCGCTGGAGCCCGCGCAATGAACAACAACCGCCGCCTGATCCGCCAGACGCTGACCATCGCGCGCCGCGATTTTATGGCGACCGTCTTCACGCCGCTGTTTTTGTTATTCCTGTTGTCGCCGCTGCTCATGGTCGGCTTTGCACTGGTCGGGGCGCTGGGCGGCTCCACAATAGCGCGGGGCACTGCCGACAAGGACCGGATCATCGCCTTTGTTTCAAGTGACGATGGCGCGGCGATGCTCGCTGCTGACAAACGCTTGCGCCGCATCTTCCGTCGGGCGGAAGCGCCGCCAGTTTTGTTTATCGAACCCGCTGCCAAAGACGTCGAAGCGCAGGCGCGTGCCGCGTTTGTAACAAAGCAATATGATGCGGCTGCCGTGCTTTATGGTCCGCTCGACCATCCACAGATTTTCTATGGTTCTCAAAGCGGGCGCGCATCAAGCTATCTCGCGCAGTTGGCCGAACAGGCGCTGCGTGATCGTGCCAGCGGTGGCAAAGCAACGTTGAGCGTTGCGACAAAAATCCCCATCACCCGAACCGTTCCTTCAAAAAGCGGGCACAACCAATCGGCATTTCTTGCGGTGACGGGCATATTCTTCCTGACCTTGTTCTTATCCGGCCAAGCCGTTGGCACGATGGCGGAAGAACGAAGCAACAAGGTGATCGAAATTCTTGCCGCCGCCGTGCCACTCGAATCGGTGTTTCTGGGAAAGTTGCTCGGGATGTTTGGTGTTGCGGTCTTGTTTGTTACTTTTTGGGGTGTGCTGATCATGCAGGCCGGCTCTTTCGTGCCCGGAGGTGGTGCGCGCCTCATCGCCGAGATCGGGCCAGCGGTCGGATTTCCGACCTTCGTCGTGCTGTTCTTTGCCTATTTCACGATGGCTTATATGCTGTTGGGCGCAGTATTCCTCAGCGTCGGTGCGCAGGCATCGACGATGCGCGAAATTCAGATGCTGTCGCTACCGATCACAATTGTGCAGATGGCGATGTTTGGGCTGGCATCGTCTGCCGCCTCACAACCCGGCACCGCGCTTGCCACCTTTGCTGAGGTCTTCCCGCTCAGTTCCCCATTCGCCATGGCCGCACACGCGGCGAACCAGCCGGAAATCTGGCCGCATCTGCTTGCGCTGTTGTGGCAATTGCTGTGGGTCGCAATCACGATCGTGATCGGCGCAAGCGCGTTTCGGCGCGGTGTGCTGAAATCGGGTAGCGGTCGCAAACCCTTTTTCGCGCGATTCAGCCGGGTGGCGGTCCGCGATCCTATTGACATTGGTGTGAGTTAACTATGGTTTGCGCCTGAGGGAGAATGATGATGGCGACGCTTGCACCCGTAATAGAGGACGCAAAAGCGATCGACCCGCTCGATGTCAGCCGCGCCGATCTCTACCGCGATGATGTGTGGCAGGAACCCTTTCGCCAATTGCGCGAGCAATCGCCCGTTTACCGATGCGAGAATAGCGGCTTTGGACCTTATTGGTCGGTCAGCGCCTATCAGCCAATTGTCGAAATCGAATCGCTCCCCGATGTTTACTCGTCAAACATAGGTGGAATCACGATTGGTGATTTTATTCCCGATGACCCGACGGTCGTGCGGATGCCGATGTTCATCGCGATGGACCGCCCAAAACATACCGGGCAGCGTCGCACGGTCGCCCCCGCCTTTACGCCGAGCGAGATGACACGGCTATCGGAGAATATCCGGCAACGCACCGCCGAGGTGCTTGATTCGCTCTGCTGGGGCAAGCCGTTTGACTGGGTCGATACCGTCTCGATCGAGTTGACGACGCAAATGCTCGCGATCCTTTTCGACTTCCCTTGGGAGGACCGGCGCAAGCTTACCTTCTGGTCGGATTGGGCGGGGGACATCGAGCGCGTCAAAACACCCGAAATGCGTGCCGAACGGCTGAAACACATGTTTGAATGTGGCGCTTATTTCCAAAATCTTTGGGACCAAAAAGTCGGCCAGCCACCACGGCAGGATCTCATCTCAATGATGGTTCATTCCGATGCGATGGCCGAGATGGACCGGATGGAGTTTTTGGGAAACCTGATCCTGCTGATCGTTGGGGGTAACGACACGACGCGCAACTCAATGACCGCCGCCGCTTACGGCCTCAATCTGTTTCCGGACAGCCGGACCAAACTTGAAAATGACCTCTCCATTATCCCAAATGCCGTGCAAGAAATTATTCGCTGGCAAACTCCGCTTGCGCATATGCGGCGCACTGCGACACGAGACAGCGAGCTTGGCGGGCAGCACATTGCCCAGGGCGACAAGCTGATCATGTGGTATCTCTCTGCCAATCGTGATCGCAGCATTTTTGGCGATGATGCCGACGATATCGTCGTTGATCGCCCCAATGCGCGCCGCCATCTCGCCTTTGGACACGGCATTCATCGCTGTGTCGGCGCGCGGCTGGCCGAATTGCAGATCAGCGTCCTGCTGCAGGAAATGGCCAAGCGCCGTATGCGCGTAAACGTGTTGGCGGAACCCGAACGTGTTTCGGGCTGTTTCGTCCATGGCTATCGCTCCATGCCGGTCGAGATAAGCCGCTATTAAATTGCGTCCATGCGCGAAATTTTTTCGTAACCTCATCATGTGTAACCGCGAATAAGCGGTATCAGTCATGCTCAAGGACAAAATAATGACCGACCGTCGCCAATTTTTATCAATCGCTGCGATCAGCGCGTCAGTCGCAGCTTTTTTTGGGCTTCAGAATTCACGTGCCTCGGCCGCCACGGAAAAGTTCGAATTTGCCCTGAGCGACGATGCGTGGCGCAAAAAGCTGTCCGCGGCCGCCTATCGCACTCTGCGACGAGAGGCGACTGAGTATCCCGGCAGCAGTCCGCTCAACAATGAGCATCGTGCGGGCGCCTTTGCTTGCGCGGGTTGCGCCTTGCCGCTTTTTACATCGAGCACCAAATTTGACAGCGGCACTGGCTGGCCAAGCTTTTGGCAACCACTACCGAATGCGGTGCGCACGCGCGTCGATGGGGCGCTGGGATTTTCGCGGACCGAAGTGCATTGCCGCCGCTGCGGTGGGCATTTGGGCCACGTGTTCGACGACGGACCACCACCAACCGGCAAGCGTTATTGCATGAACGGCGTCGCAATGACCTTTGCTGCGCGAAAGGCCTGAACCACGCCCAACGTCTCTCAACTAGAATTGGCTGTCGTCGATCAAGGTGAAAATGCCGCGCGCGTCCGATGGGCCGCGTGCAATCGTCAAGGGTGTCGGCGCAAGCTCGGGCTCTGCTGCATCATCAGAGTAGATAAAACCGTTGATGGGATAAACCGACAGGCCCAAATCACGCACCGGCCCATACCAGACGCGAACTTGGCTCCAGTCACCCGCTGCGGATACGTCGATGGCGCGAACATCACGCTCAATCCCGCCACGGCGCGACCAATTTGCATGCGTCAGCAGGACTTCGCGATCGCTGACGATCTGGCTCACCATAGCAACATGGCCCAGCGGCATTTTCGATACCGCAGCGAAGGCAAGCACCGCGCCGACCCGGGGCGTCTGGCCCTTGGCATAGCGACCCTCGGCTTGTGCCCACCAAGTGTTGGCGTTCCCGCGAATCTCGATACCCGATACTTCCCGGGCAAATGGGACGCACTGGAGCGGTTGGGCCATCGCGGGCACCGCCACCATCAAGACACAGGAAAACAGCAGCGCAAAACGCGCTTTGATCAGTTGAAATATCATGGACCCCCCGAAGGTCGTCTACCAAATGTTGATCCTGTCAAAGCAGACAGGTCGGCCGGGGGAAACCCCTTCGGCCCAGCCGAAGTGAAGATTCGGGATGAACCGTTGGCTGGAGGCGATGACCGGCCGCAACTGGCCGGATCAAACTGGCCAGGTTCATTATGTGTTCGGGCGATGCCGCTCGCCAAACCCGATCGGTGGGCCTAATCAGGCCGTCATGAAGCACCGCGTCCTGGGCCTTTGCCTTTTGCTCTTTGCCTGTTCGAAGCCCTCCGGCCTGGCCGAGCGTGCTGCCGACAAGGATGTGAACACCGTTGCGGCCTTGTCGCCTGGGCTTGCCCCGGTTCGCATCGGGGAAGGCGGGCCGGGTTTTGCCGCCTGCGGCACCATTGGCACGATCATCAACCTGTCGCCGACGGGCGAACCCTATCTGCCGGTGCGCGCCGCCCCTTTTGTTGAGGCCAACGAGATCGCGCGGCTGGCCAATGGGGCAAGGGTAATCATCTGCACCCACTCCATCGACCAGAAGTGGCAAGGTGTCGTGTTCCCGCCTGAACAGGCACCTGCCCTCGATTGTGGTGTATCGTCTCCAATCGCCCGTCCGCGTTCCTACACGGGGCCGTGCCGGTCGGGCTGGGTTTCGAGTTATTTCATCCAGCTGTCAGGCAGCTAGCCCCATCAGGCCGCGACATCGACTCCCATGCGCGCCAACCGGGCCTCATGTTCCGCGCGACCAAAAGGAAACCGCGAATAGACCAGCGCCGCCAGCAAATAAAAGGTCAGCATCAGCACGATGAACAGGAGGCACAGTCGATCAAGCACCTCGATCGGGACTTGCCCAGGTTTTGCCGCAACCGGGAATTGCGCAAAGGCGAGGATGACGCCCGCCATATAAATGCCGAGCCCGCCTACCATCTTCTGGACGAAGAACCCGCCGGCGAAGAACACACCTTCTGAGCGCCGACCGGTGCGCGTCTCCGATTCTTCGACCACATCGGCCAGCATTGCCGCCCCCAGGATGAAGGCAGCGACGCCGCAGGCGGTATTTATCGTGGAATTGAGCATCAGCAGCGGCACCAGCCAGGGCGAACCCGGCAGCGGATAAACCTCAAACAGACGCAGCACATAGGGCGTCACCACCAGAAGCGCATTGGCAAGCGACAGGAGTGCGCCGACGCGCGCCTTGTCCCCACCCCTGGTCAGGCGCGGGGCGATGATAAAAGCGATGATGGCACCCGCGAGCAGTGCCAATGAAACCCATAGATAATCGGCCGGCTTAAACTGCCAGACATATTGATACATATAGTTGGACAGCGCAAATGACATGCCCTGGCCGGTATAGGCAAACACGCCTGCCAGCATGAGGATGCCAAATGCCTTGTTGGTGACGGTCTTGCGGAACGTGCCGAAATGTTCGCCAAGCGTTTCATTGCTCTCAGCGAGCTTGGGCAGATATTTGATTTCCGGGTGCAGCCCCCACGCCGAAACCAAAATCGCCAGCGCCATGACGATCGCGCCGACCGTTGCCATACGCGAATAGCCAACGCCATTCTGCAACCCGATCGGGTGCGCCGCATCGGGCACAAGAAAGACTCCATAGGCAAGCGACAACATCGCGAGCCCGCCGACCCAGCCAAACAGATAGCGATAGGAGAATAGCTTGGTGCGCTCATCATAATCGGACGTCAGTTCAGGCGCGAGCGCAGAGGACGGAATCTCAAAAGCAGAGAGCGCCATCCGCACCAGCAGGGCGCTGATGAAAACGTAGAAGAGCAGCGCGTCGTGGCTCCAGCCGGTGGGCGGATTCCATAGCATCAGCCAGCCAAGCGCAACGGGAATCGCAGAGCCATACATCCAGGGGTGGCGCCTGCCCCATTTGCTGCGGGTGTGATCGGACAGGAACCCGACGGCAGGATCGACAAATGCCTCGACCATGAGCGCAAACATGATCGCCAGGCCGACTTCGCTCGCTGGCAACCCTACCACCTGATTGTAGAAAATCAGCAAAAAGGTGGCAAAGCCGCCGTCCTTTACACCGTAAGCAATTGAGCCAAACCCAAATGCCCAGCGGCTGCGCACCGAAAGCATCCGCGCGGCTGGGGCCGTGATTGCCAAGGCTGCGATCGCTGGGGCCGTGATCGCCGGGGCCGTGATTGCCGGGGCTGGGCTCATCGAAAGGCTTCGAGTGCCGCAAAAAGCGACGGCATCGATGGGTCCCAGCTGTGGCGCGGCCCCACCGTCATGCCGCCATCGACAACGATGTGCGTGCCCGTGACGAAACCTGCGTCGTCGCTGGCAAGATACGCAACCGCAGCGGCGACGTCTTCTGGTCGACCGGCGCGCTGCACCGGCTGCGCATTGGCGGCCATCGCTCCGATCGCGGCATTGGCCTTGTCGCGCCCCTCCCCCTCCAGCCCGATTGCGCTGGTGAATATATTGGTGGTGATAAAACCAGGCAGCACCGCGTTGACCCGCACTTTATGCTGAGCCAGATCAGCGGCCGCCATCTTGGTCAGGTGCAATACCCCGGCCTTGGCGACGGAGTAAGCGGTGGGTGCCGCCCCCGTCTGAAGTGCCGAGATAGAGGATGTGTTGACGATCGCACCACCACCGCGCGCACGCATCAGCGGGGCTGCATAACGGATACCCAGCGCGACTGAGCGGAGCAGCAGGTTTTGCGTATAGTCCCACTCTTCAGGCGTAATTTCAAAAATCTTCGCCCGCGCGCCCCCAGCGCCGGCATTGTTGAACAGCACATCCAGGCCACCCGCCGCAGCGGCCTCTGTGATCAACGCCTCAATATCATTCGCCTGGCAGACATCGGTACGACGGAATTTAATCCGACCGTTTAATGTATCCGCAAGCTCCTGCCCCGCCGCGACATCGACATCGCCGATCCAAACCTCTGCGCCCTCTTCAACAAGCCGCAGCGCCGTCGCGCGACCAATGCCCGATGCACCCCCGGTAACGACGGCCCGCTTGCCTGAAAAACGCATTGTTGAGAGTCCTCACGAAGTTTTTTAACATCATAGTATGGGGTTTCAACCGGTCAATCGCTTGGCTTTGGAATTTCGGGTTTGGGCCGCTTGCGACATCGGGTGCGCGCGATTACGAAGCAGTCAAGCAATGGGAGAGAGATGCTGTGCCGCTGGATGCAGAGACATTCGACGCGCTGATTGATACCGTCAGCCGGTTCGTGCGCGAACGGCTGCGCCCGCTTGAGAGCGAGGTTGAGGCAAATGATGCGATCCCCGATGACATCATCCGCGAGATGCGCGAACTGGGTCTGTATGGCCTGTCGATCGACCCGGAATATGGCGGGCTTGGCCTGACCATGAGTGAGGAGGTGCGCGTGGCGATCGAACTTGGCCGCACCACACCAGCCTTTCGGTCGACCTTTGGGACCAATGTCGGGATCGGCAGTCAGGGCCTGGTGATGGCGGGCACCGCCGGGCAAAAGGCGACCTGGCTGCCGCGTATCGCCAGTGGCGAGATCGTGACCAGCTTTGCGCTGACCGAACCCGATGTCGGCAGCGATTCGGGCAGCGTAAAAACCAGGGCAGTGCGTGACGGCAATGTCTATCGGCTGTCGGGCACGAAGCGCTACATCACCAACGCCGACAAGGCCGATCTGTTCACGGTGATGGCGCGGACGGGTGAGGAGGCGGGCGGCAGGGGCGTGTCAGCCTTCCTCGTTCCCCGCGACTTGCCGGGCGTGTCGATTGGCGAACCCGAAAAGAAAATGGGGCAAAAGGGTGCCAAGGTTGCCGATGTCATTTTTGATGATGTTGCCGTCCCCATCGAAAACCGGCTTGGCGAGGAGGGCGAGGGATTCAAGATTGCGATGCGCGTGCTTGATCGCGGTCGGCTGCACATCTCCGCTGTCTGTGTGGGCGTCGCCGAACGACTGATCGCCGACTGCGTGGCTTATGCGACCGAGCGCAAGCAATTTGGCAAGCCCATCGCCGAGCATCAGATGATCCAGGCGATGCTGGCGGACTCAAAAACCGAAGCGCTTGTTGCACGCGCGTTGGTGCTCGAGACGGCAGCAGCGAAAGACGCGGGCAAGGATGTCGTGATGGAATCGGCCGCGTCAAAATATTATGCGTCGGAAATGGTCGGCCGTGTGGCGGACCGGGCGGTGCAGATTTTTGGAGGCGCGGGCTATATCGCGGATTATGGGATTGAACGGCTCTACCGCGATGTCCGCCTTTTCCGGATTTACGAAGGCACCAGCCAGATACAGCAACTCATCATCGCGCGCGAGACGATCAAGCGCGGGGGGTGAATATCTGCCTTCTCCGCCAAAGGGAGAGGGTAAATCATTAGGAGAAGAAAAATGGACACGACCAATCTGTTTCGCCTTGATGGACGCACCGCACTTATCACCGGCGGATCACGCGGCATTGGCAAAATGATCGCCAGCGGGTTCATCGCGCAGGGCGCAACCGTTTATATCTCCTCGCGCAAGGCCGAAGCCTGTTTTGAAACAGCCAAGGAACTGGGCGAAAAATGCATCCCCCTGCCGCAGGATGTCTCCACCGTCGCAGGTTGCAAGGCGCTTGCAGCGCAGCTGGCCGAGCATACGCCCAGTCTCGACATTCTCGTCAACAATGCCGGTGCCGCCTGGGGCGAATCATTTGAGACCTTTCCCGAAAAAGGCTGGGACAAGGTGATGGACCTGAACGTCAAATCCCCCTTTTTCCTGACCCAGGCGCTGCACGAGGCACTGAAGGCCGCCGCCCGTGCCGATCGCCCGTCAAAGGTCATCAATATCACCTCAATCGATGGCCTGCGGCTCAATCCTTGGGAAACCTACAGCTATCACGCATCCAAATCAGCGCTGATTTACCTCACCAAGCGGATGGCCGCGCGGCTGGTGAAGGATCACATCAACGTCACGTCGATCGCGCCGGGCGCGTTTGCCAGCGAGATGAACAAGGCAGCGCGCGATCATGGCGAGGCGATTGCCAAGGGCATTCCATCTAAGCGGATCGGGGTTGACGAAGACATGGCCGGCACCGCCATCTACCTTGCCAGCCGCGCGGGCGATTATGTGGTTGGTGAAACAATCGCGGTCGATGGCGGGCTGGTTTATGGCGCGCTCGGGACCTCTATCGACGCCTGAGCGACGTTTTGGCGCGCCTTAAGCGACGTTGGCGCGCCTAAGAAGATTATCCCGCAATGCCCCCTGCCGCCAGCACGGCAAGCGTCACCAATTCGCTTGCCGTGCTGGTCATTGGCGCGATTTGCACTGATTTTTCCATGCCGACCAGCATCGGACCAATCACGGCATCGCCCGCCAGCTCACGCAGCAGCTTGGCCGATATATTGGCTGATTGCAGACCGGGCATGATCAGCACATTGGCCGGTCCCGAGAGTCGCGCAAAAGGATAATTGGCAAGCTGTTTGGGGTTGAGCGCCACATCGGGTGCCATTTCCCCTTCAAATTCAAAGCTAACCCGCCGCTCCTCAAGAACCTGGACGGCCCCGCGGATATTCTCCAGCCACTGACCCTCAGGATTGCCGAAGGTTGAATAGCTCAGAAAGGCAACGCGCGGTTCATGCCCCATCCGTTTTGCGACCAGCGCAGTCTGTTCGGCAATATCGGCAAGTTCTTCAGCGCTCGGTCGCTCATTAATCGTCGTATCCGCCATGAAGACCGTATGGGTCTTGCCGACCATGAGATGGATGCCAAATGGGGTCCGACCATGCGCTGGATCGATCACCCGGCGGATCTCGCGCATGGTGTGCGCATAGGTTCGCGTGATGCCGCTGATCATTGCATCGGCCACCCCGAGCTGAAGTAAAGCCGCGCCGAAGATGTTGCGATCCTGATTGATCATGCGTTCGCAATCGCGGCGCAAATAACCGCGGCGCTGCAAACGACTATAAAGAAAATCGACGAGCTTGGGGACCATCGATGAATTGCGGCTGTTGAAAACCTCATATTCTTCGGGATAGGTCACGCCGAGCGCGCGTAATCGATCATGCACGTCATCACGACCGACGAGCACCGGGGTGCCATAGCCGCCATCCTTGAAGGCGATCGCTGCGCGCAGCACGACTTCTTCCTCGCCTTCTGCAAACAGCACCCGTTTGGGGTGCGCGCGTGCGCCTTCATACGCCAATGTCAGGACAGACGTCGTCGGGTTGAGGCGCGCCTTGAGCGTCTGTCGATAGGCTTCGAGATCGAGAATCGGCTTGGTCGCAACGCCTGAATCCATTGCCGCCTTGGCAACAGCCACGGGCACAATTTCCATCAAGCGCGGGTCAAAGGGTGCAGGGATGATGTAATCAGGGCCAAAGCTGTGCTTGACGCCGTAGGCAACCGCCACTTCCTCCGGGACTTGCTGCCGTGCCAGCGCGGCGAGTGCCTCGGCAGCGGCAATCTTCATCTCTTCATTAATACCGGTCGCGCGCACATCGAGCGCACCCCGGAAGATAAAGGGAAAGCCGAGCACATTGTTGACCTGGTTCGGATAATCCGACCGCCCTGTGGCGATGATCACATCGGGCCGGACTCGTTTTGCGTCAGGCGGAGTAATTTCCGGATCGGGATTGGCCATTGCAAAGACGATTGGCTTGGGTGCCATTTTCAGCAGGAAGGATGCCGGCAATGCGCCTGCCGCCGATAGCCCCATAAACACGTCTGCGCCATCGAGCGCTTCCTCCAGGGTGCGGCAATCAGTTTTCACCGCATGCGCCGATTTCCACTGGTTCATGCTCTCGGTGCGGCCCTGCCAGATCACCCCGCTTAGATCGCACATGATCAACTGGTCACTGGGCAAACCCATTGCCTTGATGAGCTCGGCACACGCAATCGCAGCCGCGCCTGCGCCGTTCATGACAATGCGGGTGTCCTTAATATCGCGCCCTGTCAGGAACAGCGCGTTGATCAGCCCGGCGGCGGCAATAATCGCAGTGCCATGCTGGTCATCATGCATGACCGGAATGTTCATCCGCTCCTTCAGCGCCTGCTCGATGATGAAGCATTCTGGGGCCTTGATATCTTCAAGGTTGATACCGCCAAAGCTGGGCTCCATCAGCGCCACTGCGTTGATTATGGCGTCCGGGTCTTCGGTATCCAACTCAATATCGATCGAATCGACATCGGCGAAGCGTTTGAAGAGCACGGCCTTCCCCTCCATCACGGGCTTTGCCGCCAGCGCGCCGAGATTGCCCAATCCGAGAATCGCCGTGCCATTTGAGATAACGGCGACCAAATTGCCCTTGGCAGTATAATCATAGGCCAGGGACGGGTCAGCCGCGATCGCCAACACCGGCACCGCTACGCCCGGCGAATAAGCAAGCGCCAGATCACGCTGCGTTGCCATCGGCTTGGAGGCAATGATCTCGATCTTGCCGGGCCGCCCCTCTGAATGAAACAGCAACGCTTCGCGTTCGGAGAACTGCACGCTTGGTTCGTCAGTCATGAATCCAAAATCTCCCGGCTGGCATCGACATAGGACAAAAAACCTCCGTTCGTCACCCCGGACATGACGCGAGATATTTTCTGCGGTAGCCCACACTCTATGAACGCCCCAACACCGATGATGGCGCAGTATTTCGCGCTCAAGGCAGAATCCGAGGATTGCCTGTTATTCTATCGCATGGGCGATTTTTTCGAGCTGTTTTTCGACGATGCGCGAGCGGCCGCAGCCTGTCTTGATATCGCACTGACGGCGCGCGGCGAACATGCCGGGCAACCCATTCCGATGTGCGGGGTGCCAATCCACGCTGCTGACGGCTATCTCGCGCGGCTGATCAAGGCAGGCTATAAGGTGGCGATTGCCGAACAGACAGAAAACCCTGCCGAGGCAAAAAAGCGCGGGTCAAAGTCGATCGTCAACCGCGCCCTGGTGCGGATCGTAACGGCGGGCACTTTGACCGAAGAGAGCTTGCTCGATTCGCGCGCAGCAAACTGGTGCGTCGCGATCGGCGAAGCGGCAGGCAACATCGCGATTGCGGCGGCTGACATATCAACCGGTCGCTTTGAAATCATTGAAACAACCTCAGCAAATTTGGCCGCCGACTTGGCCAGACTGAACCCGGCCGAGATCATCATGCAAGATGCTGGCAACCACCTGGAACTGGCAACAACCGTAAGGCCGCGAAGCGAGTTTGAAAGTGCGCGGGGAGAGGCGCGGTTAAAGGCGCTGTTTAGCGTTGCAACCCTTGATGGCTTCGGCGGTTTTTCGCGGGCGGGCCTGTCAGCGGCAGGCGGATTGGTCCACTATCTGGATCACACAGCGAAGGGCGCAGTCCCCTTCCTCCGGCCGCCCCAAGCTATCGCTACGTCATCGACAATGGCGATTGATGCCGCAACGCGCGCAAGCCTGGAACTGACGACGACCGCATCCGGCACGCGCAAGGGCAGCCTGCTCGATGCGATTGACCGCACGGTGACCGGCGCGGGTGCACGATTGCTGGCAATTGACGTGGGGTCCCCGCTCATGGATCGCCAGGACATTGAGGCACGGCTTGATCTTGTTGAGTGGCTGCACGATGGCTCGCTGGAGCGTGATGCATTGCGCGGCACCCTGCGCGCCCAACCCGATATCGGGCGGGCGCTTGGTCGCCTCGCCGCCGGTCGCGGGTCGCCGCGAGACCTGGGGCAATTGCGCGATGGCCTGAACGCAGCCTGGCGGCTTGGCGAGCGATTGGGTCGAATTGACACCCCCCCTGCGCTGCTCGCTGCACTTGCACCAGATTTACGTGGCCATGGGGCCTTGATCGATTTGTTAACCCGGGCGCTGGTGCCGTCGCCGCCGGTTGATGCCTCAGACGGCGGCTATATTGCGGCTGGCTATGATGCGGCCCTTGACGACCTGCGCGATAGCGGCGCTGGCGGTCGAAGGGCGCTGGCAGCGCTGGAGGCGAGATACCGGGCCTCGACTGGAATCGGGGCCTTGAAGATCCGCCATAATGCCGTGCTTGGCTATCATATCGAAGTGCCTGCCAAACATGCTGATACATTGATGCGCCCGGAGAGCGGCTTTACCCATCGCCAGACGATGGCAGGTGCCGTGCGTTTCAACGCGACCGAACTACACGAAATCGCCCTCACCGTGACACAGGCGGGCGCGCATGCCCTGACGGCTGAAGCTGCCCATCTGGAAGAACTAATCGAAACCGCGCTGATACGACGCGAAAGCATCGCGAACACGGCTGATGCGCTGGCACGGTTGGATGTTGCCGCAGGGCTCGCAGAGCGGGCCAGCGAGAATGGCTGGTGCCGCCCCGCCTTTGCCGAGCATGCCTGTTTCGAGATCGAAGCGGGTCGCCACCCCGTCGTCGAGGCGGCAGTCGCGCGCAGTGGTGGACGCTTTGTCGCAAATGATTGCCATTTGTCACCCGACTCACGACTTTGGCTCGTAACGGGCCCCAATATGGGCGGCAAATCGACCTTCCTGCGGCAAAACGCACTGATTGCGGTGTTGGCGCAGGCGGGCAGTTATGTGCCGGCCAGCCGGGCACAGCTTGGGTTGGTCGATCGCCTTTTCAGCCGCGTCGGCGCGTCTGACAATCTGGCGCGCGGGCAATCAACCTTCATGGTCGAAATGGTTGAGACCGCCGCCATTCTTGCGCAGGCAACGCAGCGCAGCTTTGTTATTCTAGACGAGGTAGGGCGCGGAACCAGCACCTATGATGGGCTTGCGATCGCCTGGGCTGTTGTTGAGGCCATTCATGAAGACAATCGCTGCCGCTGCCTGTTTGCCACCCATTATCATGAGCTGACCCGCCTCGCTGAGCGCTGCGATGCGCTCAGCCTGCATCATGTCCGCGCCCGCGAGTGGAAGGGTGAACTGGTCTTGCTTCATGAGGTTGCAGAAGGCCCAGCTGACCGAAGCTTTGGCCTTGCGGTGGCGCGGCTTGCCGGATTGCCACCCGCGACGATAGCGCGAGCAAAGTCAGTGTTGGCAAAACTGGAGGCCGGCAGAACGAAAACGGGGGGACTTGCGGCAGGGCTGGACGATCTCCCCTTGTTTGCGGTCCTTGAAGCGGAAGAGACCACCGCGGGGGATCCGCTTCGCGACGCGATCAACGGGACCGATATCGATTCCTTAGCCCCGCGGGATGCCCTGGCGCTTCTTTATCAGCTCAAGATGCTGGTGTGATCCGGGTCAGGCGCGACGCAGACGATTGCCGAAAGCAAGACTTGCGGCATCAAGTGATTCCGACTGAAGGGAAACGCCAGCTGCGACATCTGTAATGCTCTGCGCAAGCGCCATGGCCCCGGTCGCCTGCTCGGCAATCGCCTGAAGATCGGCCTGAACGGTTTGCGCGCCGCCGGTTGCAAGATCGACACTGGCGAATATGCCATCGGTTGCGGCACTTTGCGCTTCAACTGCGCGCGCGATGTCACTTGCTCCGCCGGCAATCCGGCCAACGTCCTTCGCAATTGCCTCAACTGACGCCGCAACATCATCCGCGTTGTGATCCATATCCGCAATATGACGGGCAATGTCGGCGGCGGCGTTTTTGGTTTGCGCGGCCAGCGCTTTGACCTCTCCAGCGACAACTGCAAAGCCGCGCCCAGCCTCTCCTGACTGCGCTGCCTCGATCAACGCGTTGAGTGCCAAAGTATTGGTCCGGGCCGCAATCCGTTCAATCTCGGCGGTGATCCCGCGCACCGAAGCGCTACTTGCCGCGAGCGCTTCTGTCTGGGCAAGCGCACGCTCAGCGATAGTTTCAGCTGTTGCGGTGGCGATGACCTGGCCGGCGACTTCGCAAGCAATTTCACCAATGGCGGCACGCAACCGGGCGGCCGCAGAATGCACCTGGCCCATTGATCCCGAAACCATCACAGCCCGTTCCCGCACGGCTACAACATGGCGCGCGCTGGCATCACCGAGATGCGCAAGGGTATTTGTTGAGCCCCGCAATTGCCGCACAGCGTCGCTCAAGGCATCAACGGTTGCGATCACCGACGATTCGAAACGCTGGGCATGATCAGCCATCTCAGCGCGGCGTTCTGCGGCCAATTGCTCGGTCTGCGCCAGCCGATAGCGTTCATGGTCACGCTCAAGTTCATGCCGCAATTTGAGTGATTGCTGTTCTTCGTCACGCCGCCGCAGTTCCAGCGCGGTCAGTTCAATACCTGCCTGCAAGCGTTCAGAGAATAATCTCGCCTGGACGCAGCCGGTTGCGATGAGCGTGACGATCAAGAGGGCGATAGACGCGGCGTAAAGCCAAGGGACGCTGACGATATGGCCAAGATCGATGGCAAGTCTTGCCCCGACCACAGACATGCATATGATCGCCGCACCGGGCAAGAGCGCAAAAAGGGAACCAGCCAAACAGATTACCGCGACATTGACGCAGGACATTGCCACCCAATCTGCACCCACGGGCAAGACGGCAAGCAGGTCAAAAAAGACAAACCAGGCGATCCCGATTGCCAGCGCATAGCAATGAATGCCCACGGCCATTTGAGCAGGGCGCAGAAACCAGCGCGGCACAATGCGGTTTTCAAAGAAAAAAAGTGCCGCAATGCCGACCACCAAAAACACCGGGAGCGCGGCCGCAATTACGGAAAACTGGCCAACTCTGAGCGAATAAAATACCGCAAAGGCCAATGACGTAAATAAGTTCAGCGGCATATACCAGCCGATCATCCGGATCGTTGAGTTAACGCGTTCGGCCCTGCTTACGCGATCAATACCGGACAGCTTCCCGATACGCTGCAACAGCCGCGGAACACCCATTCCCCATAATTTTGGATCAAGATTGCCCATCATCGGACCAGATAACTGCGAATGGTTACCGAACCCGTAACCATCTTTGGTCGATGCACCAAAGCGCGAGATGAGGTGACCCAGCAACCAATTGGCTATAGCAAGACGCAATGACCGGTCGTTTTAACTCCTTGCCGAATCGCCGCACCATCATTGATCGGCGATCAATCGCCGATGCCCTGGCCAGACTGGAGGGCAGCGATTCAACCGCATTGCGGCAAGCGGCGACCGCACTACTTAAAAAGGCGCTCATCAGCGGCCGCCGTGTGATTGAGCAGAATCTGGTGGATCATCCCTCGCGGGGGCTTGAAGCTGCAGCAGCTCAGGCATTCCTGATCGATCAGATTCTGCGCCTGCTCTATGACTTTGTTACAGAACGTCTTTATCGCAAGAGCAACGCGACAACTTCGGAGCGGATCGTGTTGATTGCGGTGGGCGGATATGGTCGGGGTCAAATGGCACCTTACTCCGATGTCGACATCGCGTTTCTGACCCCCTGGAAGCAAACAGCGTGGTCTGAACAGGTCATCGAATCGATGCTCTACGCGCTATGGGACCTGGGCTTGAAAATCGGCCATTCAGCGCGCTCGCTCGATGAGATGGTCCGGCAGGCAAAAGCCGATCTCACCATTCGCACCGCCCTGCTCGAAGCACGCTATGTCTGGGGCGATACCGATCTTTATGACGAAGCCGCCAGACGCTTCAAGTCTGAGGTACAAGCAGGCACGGTCCGCCCCTATATCACGGGCAAGCTTGCCGAGCGCAACGAGCGGCACCGCAAGATGGGCGATAGTCGTTACGTCGTCGAACCCAATGTGAAAGAGGGTAAGGGCGGGCTGCGCGACCTGCATACGCTCTTCTGGATCGGCAAATATGCCTATAATGTGCGCAGCGTCGCCGAACTCGTCGAAGCCGGGCTGCTGACCCGAGCCGAATATCGGCAGTTTCAACGCGCGGAGAATTTTCTTTGGGCGGTCCGGTGTCACTTGCACTGCATCTCTGGCCGCGCCGAGGATCGACTGACCTTCGACGTTCAGCGCGAACTGGCCGAGCGACTTCGCTATAAGGACCGTCCAGGCGCATCGCGGGTCGAACGGTTCATGCGCCACTATTTTTTGCAGGTGAAGACCGTCGGCGATCTGACAGGTGTGTTTCTGTCGCACCTCGACGATGCGTTCGCTGCGCGTGGTCGGCGTTTTGGTTTTCCCGTGTTGCGGCGTCGGCCAAGAAAGCTGAACGGCTTTATTCTTGATCGGGGGCGGTTGGTGCTTCCGACGGACGATTTCTTCGTGCGTGATCCAGTTCGGCTGATTGAGATTTTTGCGCTGGCTGATCGCTACGGGCTCGATATCCATCCGCTGACGATGCGGACAGCCGCGCGGGATGCCAAACTTGCCGACGAGATCCGCATCGAGCCCCGTGCCAATGCCTTGTTCCTCGATGTCCTTACATCCCCTCGCGACCCGGAAACGGTTTTGCGTCATATGAACGAGTGTGGCGTATTTGGCCGGTTCGTGCCCGACTTTGGGCGTGTCGTCGCGCAGATGCAGTTCGACATGTATCATCACTATACAGTGGATGAGCATTCGATCCGGGCAATCGGGTTGCTCGCGCGGATCGAGCGCGGCGAATTAGAGGACGATCACCCGCTCGCGGCGGGTATCCTCAAGCATATCGTTTCACGCCGCGTGCTGTATGTCGCAGTCCTGCTGCATGACATCGCTAAGGGGCGCAGCGGCGACCACAGCGTATTGGGGGCGGAGGTTGCCGAACGTTTGTGCCCAAGGCTAGGCATGAGCGCGGCGGAGACCGAAACCGTCGCCTGGCTGGTGCGCTTTCACCTGCTGATGTCAGCGACCGCATTCAAGCGAGACCTGGCTGACTTCAAGACGATCCTCGACTTTGCTGAAATTGTGCAAAGCCCGGAACGGCTGCGCTTGTTGCTCGCGCTGACCGTCGTCGATATTCGCGCGGTTGGCCCCGGCGTCTGGAACAGCTGGAAGCGTCAGCTGCTGACCGAGCTTTACGAATCGGCCGAAGAAGTGTTGAGACTGGGCCATAAGCAAACCGGACGCGGCGAACGGATTGCGGCAAAGCAAGCAACATTGGCGCAATCGTTGCAATGGGAAGCGGCAACGTTTGATGCACTCGTCGCCCGCCTTCCGGAACCCTATTGGATCGCGGAACCCGATGATGTGCTCGAACGCAACGCCCGCATGATCGCCGTTGCGGGTGACGCACGGTTGCGGATCGAAGCCCAGGTCTATCCCGAACGCGGCGCGACATTGGTTACGCTTTATGCAGCGGACCATCCAGGCCTGTTTTATCGAGCGGCGGGCGCGATCCATTTGGTCGGGGGGAACATCATTGACGCGCGAATCCACACCACACGCGATGGCATGGCACTCGACAATTTCCTGGTCCAAGATCCATTTGGGAGACCGTTTGATCGACCCGAACAGCTGGCGCGGATCAGAACTGCCGTCGAAGACGCTCTGGCCAATCGCGGAAAGCTGGCTGAACGGCTAGGCGCCAAGCCGCTGTCGCGCACGCGCGCCGATGCGTTTGAAATTGCGCCCAATGTGCTGATCGATAATCTTGCGTCCAATCGCTTCACCGTGATTGAGGTAAACGCGCGCGACGGGCCAGCGCTGTTGAACCGGCTCGCCCTGGCGCTGTTCCAGTCCAAGGTGACGATCCATTCTGCCCATGTCGCAACCTATGGCGAGCGCGCAGTTGACACCTTCTATATCACAGACTTGCTGGGTAATAAGATCAGCAGCACTCAGCGGTTGCGCTCAATCGAGCGGCGCTTGTTGGGGGCGGCGGCAAATGAGGGCGAATGGGCGCAGGCGGCCTGAGGGAGGCAAGCAATGAGCGTGTTGGCAATTGGCGGACTCTTTTTCAGGGCGCGTGATCCAGACGCACTCAATAGCTGGTATCGCGACTATCTCGGCATTGGCGCGGGCTGTGCCGCCGAGGAGACGGGTGCGATTGATGAATCGTCGTGGAAGACGCAAGGTGGCCCGGTTATCTTCGCCCCCTTCAAGGCAACGACCGACTATTTTGCCGCTGACAAGCAATGGATGCTCAATCTGCGCGTCAATGATCTTGAGGGTATGTGCGAGCAATTGAACGCCGCGGGGATCGCAGTGGAAACAAGGGCAGAATGGGATTCAGCTGAGGCGGGTCAATTTGCGCGTATTCATGATCCTGAAGGGAATGCAATCGAACTTTGGGAGCCACCTGTATGAGCGACGTGGCCATGTGACTGCTC
>JBBQAU010000006.1:0-24921 GCA_038316685.1 Sphingomonadales bacterium | reverse complement strand
CAGTCTGTCCCGGATTTTCTGGATACCAAGCACCCGGTTGAAACCGCTACCGATGCCGACGCCTATCTGGCGCGGCTGTCGGCCTTTGCCGGGCAATTGGACGCGAATACGGACAGGATGCGCCATGATGTTGCGCTCGGCGTCGTCCCGCCCGATTTCCTGCTCGACAAGACATTGATGCAAATGGTGGCGCTGCGGGTGTCAGCCGCAGACGCGCGTGTCGTCACCTCGCTGAAACAACGCGCCGCCATCAAAGGGCTGAACCCAAAATATTCGAGCGACGCCGAGTGGATCTACACCGCCCAAATCCTGCCTGCGCTTGACCGTCAGATCGCCGCCGTCCGCGCGGTCCGGCAAAAGGGAACGCATGACGCAGGGCTGTGGAAGTTCAAACAGGGCGGTGATTTCTACCGCGCCGCGCTTGCCGCCACCACGACGACGCAGATGACACCGGCTGAGGTCCACCAGTTTGGCCTTGATGAGGCCAAGCGTCTCGGTGATCGCATCGATAAGATCATGGTCGGGCTTGGCATGACCAAGGGCACGCTCGGTGCCCGGCTCGCGGCGCTTTACAAGCAACCTGGGCAGGTCTTCCCCAATACCGACAAGGGCAAGGCGGCTGCCATCGCCTATTGCAATGAACGCCTCGCCGCGATCCGCCCGCTCTTGCCCCGAGCGTTCAAGCGCATGCCGCCTTACACATTCGAGGTGCGGCGCGTGCCCAAGGAAACCGAAGCCGGTGCAGCGTCTGCCTTTGCGCAGCCGCCCGCAATTGACGGATCGCGCCCCGGTCTCGTTTATTTCAACCTACAGGATTCAGCCGAATGGCCAAAATTCCTGCTCGATACGGTGATCTATCATGAAGGGCTGCCTGGCCATCAGTTTGAGGGCGGGCTTTCGCTGTCAAACACCGGCCTGCCGCTGATCCGCAAGACCGGCGGCTTTTCTGGCTATGGCGAGGGCTGGGCGCTCTATGCCGAACAGGTCGCCGATGAACTGGGCATCTATGAAGGTAATCCCTTCGGGCAGATCGGCTATCTCAAAATGGCGCTGTTCCGCGCGCATCGCTGCATCATTGATACCGGCATGCACGAATATAAATGGTCCCGTGAACGCGCCATCGCTTTGTTCGTTGACGGGCAGGGCGAGGCACCGGGCTTTGCCGAACGCGAAATTGATCGTTATTGCGCGAGCCCGGGGCAGGCGTGCAGTTACAAGATCGGCCATTCGGTCTTCAACAAACTACGCACCAAGGCGCAAACCACGCTTGGCGCGAAATACGACATCAAGGATTTCCACGAAGCCGTGCTCGGCTGCGGCCGGGTGCCGCTGGAAATATTGGAGCGCGTCGGCAATGAATGGATTGCGGGGGCGGCGGGGTGAGGGAGGCAGAACAGGCTGACACGTCAGTGGCGGCGATTGAGCGCTGCCTTCGGCTTGTAATCACTGACCCTCATTCATTGTGACGCACAGGGTTGGTCTGCGGATACCGAAAACCTAACGGCGTTATGATCGTCACGCCGTCCAACTTCAATATTCGCGGCGCGGCGATAGCGGGAAGCGACACGTCGGCAAGCAAGACGTAAAGTCGATCCGACTCCAGTTCACCGCGCTTGAAGGCGGCTGAAGCTGTTGCAAGGCGGTGCGTGCTAGCCTTGCTCGTTCGCGCGGCATACACATTGTTGACCGGTCGTCTTGCTTTGGCTGCGCGCCAGGCGATTTCCTGAAACAAGCCCAGATCGCGGGTCATGTCTTCACCGGGCATGAAAGCGATTGACGCTGATTGATTGACCAATGGGTCCCAGCGCGGATCGACGGTGCGGACGTAAAGCAGGTGCTTGCCAGCTTCCTGACTTTGCGCGCGGATACTATTGGCCATGCCAGACAAGTCGATGACTTGCACAGCGATCATCCCCGACAATACCAAGCCCGCATCACGCGCGCGCAAGCGAAATACCGCGAGTAGTGCCATTAAAACGAAGATGTAACCGACCGGCCAAAACAATCGCCCTGACGCTCGTATTGGATCAAGAACTGTCAAAATTGGCGCAGGCAGCGACAGTCGGACGATGGCAAGTCCGGCAAGCACCACGAGCGCCGGAACCAATCCACGCAGACGCTGCGCGATAATCCGTTCACTCTCACGGGCGGGGTGCCGCCAAGCGATCAAAGCGGCGGTCGCAATGAGCAGTAAGCCACCGGCACCAAGATAGTGAAACCCCTCAAAGCCGCGGCCTGGACTGCGCTCATAGGCGGGCAACAGCGTGGAAAACCCTTCGACCGCAGGATTCCATAACGCGTCGAGCGGCATCGAAAATGCCCCAAAACTGCCGGAAGACACTTGCCCTCCGACGCCAAGCCACCAAGCGAGCATAGCAACAAGGGCCAGCATGGCCGCGCCGTGCATCAACGTTTGAAGCCGCGTCTGGCGCGTTCCCGCCATAAAACAAACGACCATCGCCGATGCCCAGACCGCACCAACCATGATGAGAAGATAGCTGTGCGTGAGCGCCGTCACCGTCACCAAAGGCGCCCACCACCTGAACTGACGCCCGCGATTGGTATCGAGGAACAGGTATGAGGCTGCCAATATTGTCCAATGCGCCATAAGGTTCACATGGACAAACCGGTTCGCGAGCGTAGGAGGAAAGGCGAGCAGCACAACGCCTGCCCATAAGGCAACAGCCCCCGGTGCATGATGCCGAAGTAGCAGCCAAGCGAAGCCAGCTTGGAGGATGAGGCTTAAAAGGATGAACGGGCCCACCAATTGCGCATCGGCGGGTAGCAAACTGGCGAATGGCTTGGCCAAAAGCGTCACGAGCGGGTTACTATCGGTGAAGAGCACCGGCACCCCTTCTGGGGCGTTCAACAATGTGGTTTTCAACGACACCCCCGCTGCCGGGTCGTGCCAATAGGCATGTGCACCCAGTGCGTTCGCGCCATTGTCGCTGCCCCGGATAAGCCACCCCGCATTGCCGATGTCGAGTATAGCCGGGTGGAAGAACGAGCAGAAAAAAGCCAGTGGGAGCGTCAACAGAAGGATGGGGGTGATGAGACGACGCATCATGCTGCGTTATGCTCCAGCAGCGCTTAAAACTGGGTAAAAGTTCTTGGGCACGACGTCGCGTTCATATCGACCGGTCGTCTTGCAATCGTTGATACCAACAACGCTTAGAGGTGATCTTCATTTCTACCGTAATCGATCCGTGCCATCACTACCGACCGACCGTTCGCCCGAAGGTTCGTCTGCAGGCCAAGTTTTTATGCAGCGGATCACCCCTGCTCCGACATAGCGCGTCGCATCACAAAGACCTACCCTAACTACCGCACCAACCGAGTTACATGCCCCATTTTGCGGCCGGGGCGCTGTTGCTTGCCATAGAGGTGCAGGTGGGCATCAGATTCCAGCAGGGCAGCGTGCCAGTTTTCGGCCTCGCTGCCGATCAAATTGTGCATCTCAATCCGCCGCGCGGTGATGCCGGTGTCGCCGAGCGGCAGGCCGCAGATCGCGCGGATGTGGTTTTCAAATTGTGAGGTTACCGCGCCTTCGATGGTCCAATGGCCAGAATTATGAACGCGCGGGGCCATTTCGTTAAACACCGGGCCGTCGGGCGTCGCGAAGAACTCGCAGGTCAGCACGCCGACATAGCCCAGCCGATCCGCGATCCGCCCGGTGAGCGTCGCGGCCTCGGCCCAGTGCACCGCGATTTCGGCGGGCGCGGGCAGCGTTGATCGCGCGAGGATGCCGTCGCGGTGTTCGTTCCACGGCGGCGGATAGCTGACCATCGCGCCATCCTGCCCGCGCGCCAGGATGATAGAGAATTCATGAGTGAAAGGCACAACGCCCTCCAAGATTGCCGGTCGCGCGCCAATTGCGGCCCAGGCGCTCTTGGCCTCATCCGCGCTCTGCAGCTGGACCTGACCCTTGCCGTCATAGCCGAGCCGAAGCGTCTTCAAGATGGCAGGCGAGCCGATTGTCGCGATTGCTGCCTGCAGGTCTTCGAGCGATTCAACCCGCGCCCAAGGGGCTGTTCGCCCGCCCAGATCGTCGGCAAACTGCTTTTCCTTCGCCCGGTCCTGCGCAATCGCCAGCGCGGCAGGGGAGGGGTGGACGGCCACTTTGGTCGCCAGATAGGTGACGGGGTCAACCGCGATATTCTCAAATTCAAACGTCACGACATTGGCGGAATGCGCAAAATCATCAAGGACGATCCGGCTTTGATAATCGGCGCGGATGAAGCTGGAGGCGGTTTGTGCTGCCACTGCCTCCTCGTCAGGTGCCAGAATTTCGGTGCGATAGCCAAGCTGTGCTGCTGCAATACCGAGCATCCGGCCGAGCTGGCCCCCGCCCAAAATGCCAATCGTCGAACCGGGGGCCAGCGGCGTCATTCGGGATCAGTCGCAACCGAGTCCGTCTGCGCTGTCCGCCACGCTTGCAGGCGTTCGCTCAACGTCGGATCAGCCAGCGCCAGGATCGCAGCGGCGAGCAGCCCGGCATTTTTGGCACCCGCCTTGCCAATCGCGAGCGTACCGACGGGAATACCGGCGGGCATCTGCACGATGGAGAGCAGGCTATCCATTCCGTCCAGCGCCTTGGATTGCACCGGCACGCCCAGCACGGGCAGATGCGTCATTGAGGCCGCCATGCCGGGCAAATGTGCCGCACCACCGGCACCCGCAATGATGACCTTCAAGCCACGGTCAGACGCGCCGTTTGCGTAGTCGATCAAGCGTTGCGGCGTGCGGTGCGCGGAGACGACCTTGCGCTCATGCGGTATGCCGAGCTCGTCCAAAATGGTGGCGGAGTGGCGCATCGTCTCCCAATCGGAAGTACTGCCCATGATGATGCCAACCAGCGGATTCATGATCCGGGGTTAGCGGGCGGCGGGCGGGGAAGCAACGTCCGGAACCCGGCGGCGGTCAGCGCGCTGCATCATACCACGCCGCCAGATCCTGATGCATTTGCGTTAGCGCCTGCGGGTTAAGGTAGATCATGTGGCCGGCCTCATAATATTTGAAGCTGATGTTGCGGCGGCGGCTTTCGTCAAGCTGCATGTGATTAGCGTCAAATTCTGCCCCGTAAAACGGCGTCGCCATGTCGTAATAGCCGTTCATGAACAGCACTTTGACATAAGGGTTGGTGCGCATCACATAAGCAAGATCAACCGCGGTATTCGGTGCTGGCTGGGGGCCATTGCTGCCCGGTGCGCGGTGCCGCCAATCCCAGTCAAAGCCGCTTTCACGCGCCGACAATTTATACGGCATATCGGTTTTGTAACCGAGCGTGCGCGCCGCATAATCCTTGAAATTGGCCATATAAGCACCGGTGATCGCGGTCGAGGCGGGATCATCGATCGGGCTGTCGGCGTTGGCATCGGCAACGGTCAGCAAATAGCGCGTATCGAGCCGCCCGGTCGCCAAGCGCCGGTCGCGCAGCAACTCGGTCTGGAAGTGCGCAAGATCGACGCGCAGATTGGCGCGCAGGATAAAGGCCTCAGACAGCCCGATATAGGCCGCCATCTGCTTGGCAACGGCTTGTGCCTCCTCGGGCGCGATCGTGTCTCCCTTGGCGAGCGCAGCGGCATAAGGCCCACTCACAAAGCGTCGGACCTCAGTCAGAAAACTGGGTAGATCAGCGGGGCGGTTGGCGATCCGTTGATGATACCAGGCGGTTGCAGCATAGCCCGGGAAAAGCACCATATAATTCTGATCATAGCCCGGCTGACGCACTCCATAATTCAGGATCGTTGAGAACAGCACAATGCCGTTCAGGCTAACGCCGCGATCTTCCAGCAGCGCGGCGACGGCACCCGAACGCAGCGTGCCATAGCTTTCCCCGAACAGGAACTTGGGAGACGCCCAGCGATTATTCTTGTCGAGATAGCGCGTGATCGCGCGGGCAAATGCATCGGCATCCTGGTCGACGCCCCAAAAATCCTTGCCAGTTTTGTCCCCCAACGGGCGCGACCATCCTGCGCCGATTGCGTCGATGAAAACCATATCGGTTTTGTTGATCAGCGATTCGGGATTGGCGCCAAAGCTATAGGGTGCGGGGCGAACATAATCGGGCGTTGTGGTGTTGACCCGCACCGGTGCAAAGCTGCCCATGTGCAGCCATATCGTCGGCGATCCCGGCCCACCATTGTAGAAGAACGTCACCGGCCGGTTGCTGCCGCCATCCTTGGTATAGGCAGTGTAAAACAGGCTGGCGATTGGCTTTGCATCATTGTCACGGATCGTCAGCGTCCCCGCTGTCGCGGTATAGGCGACCCGCTCGCCCTTGACCGTTACCGCGCCGCGCGAGACGGCGGCGGCTTCCTCGACCGGCGGCTTGGCCCAATTCGCCTCAACCTCGGCGACCATCGCGTCCTTGTGCGATTTGGGCGGCGCGGCGTCGGGCTTCCTGTCCTGCGCAAATGCAGGGCCAGCAGTGGCCAATAAAACAGCGGCGATCAGCAAGCGCATTTCAATATTCCCCTAACGGAGCACTCGCCGAGAATTGCCCTGCCGCAAATGATTATGCAACCCGACCCGGCCCGAGCCGATCACCGTTCGCTCAAATAATAGCGTTCAACCCCATTCAGCGCTGCATCAAGCTCATAAACAATCGGCTGGCCCGTCGGGATCTCCAGATCGGCGATCTCGGCGTCGGGAATGTGTGATAGATGTTTGACGAGCGCGCGCAGCGAATTGCCATGCGCGGAGATCAACACGCGCTTGCCCGCGCGCAGTTCAGGCGCAACACGCGCCTGCCAATACGGCAGGACGCGCGCGATGGTATCCTTCAGGCTCTCCGCATCGGGAATGGTGATCCCGGCATAGCGGCGGTCGTGCGACAGATCGAACGGGCTGCCGGGCTCGAGTGGCGGTGGCGGAATATCGAAGCTGCGACGCCATATATGCACCTGCGCTGCGCCATGCTTTGCCGCTGTCTCGGCCTTGTCGAGCCCGGTCAACCCGCCATAATGCCGCTCATTGAGTTGCCAGTTCTTTTCAACCGGCAGCCACAACCGCCCCATTTCCTCCAGCGCCAGGTTGAGCGTCTTAATCGCGCGGGTCTGCATCGAGGTAAAGCACAGGTCGAAGTCCAGCCCCTTGCTCGCCATCAGTTGGCCCGCAGCGCGCGCCTCTTCGGCACCCTTTGCGGTCACATCGACATCCCACCAGCCGGTAAACCGGTTCTCGAGATTCCAGGCCGATTGGCCGTGACGGATCAAGACAAGGCTGGGCATTTCTGTTGGGTTCCTTCGACCAGAAGGCCTGTTTCGGCAGTTTCGTTCTGGTCGCCGTTAAAAGACCAACCCCGCTTCGGCAAGCTGGCCAGATCGCCGCGCAGGATTTGGCTCAATAGCCGTCGATCAACTCGGCAAGCGTCCCCAGGCAATCACGCGCCAGCTTGCGGCAGCGATCAGGTGACCAGCCATGGACGGGGTCGGGATTGCTCGCATGGTCCTTGAACGGCATTTCGAGCGTCATGGCGACCGCGCCAAAACGTTCGGCAAGCTGGTTCGTCGACATCGACAGATTAGCCCTGCCGGGCGCTGACTTGGGATAACCAATCTGCGTCTGGAAATCGGGGGTGTTGCGGGCGAGCCGCTCGCGAAACGCATAGAATTTGTGTCCCTGCGCGTCGGTCCAGCTCGGGATGCCTTCAAACCCGGCAATAAAGTTCGCCGGGATCGCCTCGTCGCCGTGCACGTCCATTGCAAAGACAACGCCAGTTGCATCCATCGCGTTGCGGATGGCGAGCACTTCGGGACTCTTTTCAGTCGTGGGATTGTGCCATTCGCGGTTGAGGTTGATTCCCGCTGCATTGGTGCGCAGATGACCGCGCGAGGACCCGTCGGGGTTCACATTGGGGACCAGGTGAAAGGTTGCCTTTGTCAGCAATGTGGCGGCGACAGGGTCCTGGGGATTGCTCAGCTTCTCAAGCGCACCTTCCATCCAAAACTCGGCCATCGTCTCGCCAGGATGCTGACGCGCATAGAGCCAGATGGGCTTTGGCCCCTGACCGATCGTGAGGCAATCAATCGGCTGACCATCGATCGACTGGCCAAGCTCACGGTGCGTGACGCCCGCCATGGTGGCATATCTGGCGATCATGGCATTATGCCGCTCGATCGGATAAGGCGCGAAATAAGCAAACCAGACGAGATTGCTGTCTGACTGATGGGTAATTTCCAGAACGTCATCTGTGTAGCTGGTGTCGGCCAGCGCCCAGTTTTCACGATCATGGCTGACGCGGGCGCGGTAGCCGGGCCAGCCGAGCGGATAGGCCGAGCCGCCCGCATTCATGATCCGCAGCGTTAGCGGGAGTCCCTTTCCCCCCGCCACCCGAAAATAAAACCACTGATAAAATTCCGAATCGCGGTCCTTGACGATGTCGAGTTCAGCGCTGCTGCCGTCGATCTGGCGCACATGGATGTTGCCGCCATCAAAGGCGGCAGTGATGTGAATGGTCATTTCACAGTGATAGTGCGACCGGATTCGCCGGGGAAGCCCTTGAAGAGCGCGCGGGCGAGTTTGTCGGCGGCAATCGTTGCTTGCGCCTCCGGCTTGCGGCTGTCGCTCTGGATGCTTGCCCGCCCCTCCCACACGACATCGCCGCCCGGCAATCTACGGAGCAGGACGGTCATGTCAGTAATGACGAGTTCCCGGTCGCGCTTGCCACCGACGCCAAAGGAAGCGCCGCCACCACCCCCAACGCCGCCGCCAGCGCCGCCGCCAAAGCCGCCACCACCAAAGCCGCCACCTCCAATCCCAATTGTCAAAGGCGGTCGTGACGGTGGGAGCGGACGCGTGCTCCTGCTCACCGCCACCGTTGCTGTCGCTGGCGCGGTCGTTTCGAGCCCCGCCACAGTAAATCCGAGCGCGATGATATGGCGACGGACCGCGTCGAGATAGATGGCGTCCTCAAGCTCGCGGGTCCCTGGCGCATTCGCTGACTCGATGCGTACAGGACCGGGCGTGAGCGCGCCGTCCAGATGAAAGCGCGTCACTTTGACTGGCACCGCGCCGAGGACGCTGGCGCTGAGACCAGCAATTGCAAAAAAGCCGAGCGCGATTTTCGTGATGTACATAAAAACTATTCCGTTACTATGCCCGGATGCTGCCGACCATTGGACCCCCAAAGACAGTATAAGGGTGATTTGGCTGCGGCGCCATCGTGTTCCGCTTGACTTGCCCACGAGCCAGCGATAGGCGCTCCACCTTTCCTGCATCCAAGAATTACGAGAAGCGAATCGATCATGAAGGTCCGCAATTCCCTGAAGTCGCTCAAAGGTCGGCACCGTGATAACCGCGTCATCCGTCGTCGCGGCCGAACTTATGTCATCAACAAGACCAACCGCCGGTTCAAAGCCCGCCAGGGTTAATTCTCGCTTGCGGCCGACAGCTGTTATTTTTGACGTTGGCCATGTCTTATATGACTGGAATCCGAGATATCTTTATCGTCGCCTGATCGACGATGACTGCGCGCTCGATTTATTTCTGCGAGATGTGGTAACGCCCGACTGGCATTTTCAGCATGACGCGGGTCGCCGCTTTGCCGACACCTCGGCTGAACTGATCGCGCAGTTCCCAGAGCATGAAGAGCTCATTGCCGCCTGGGGCCCGCATTTTCTTGAAACGCTGGGGGATCCCGTGTCCGGCATGCCAGAGATTGTGGCGGAACTTGAGGCGGCTGATGTGCCGCTCTTTGCGATCACTAATTTTTCTGGCGAGTTCTGGCAGCCGTTCCGGGCGCGCGAGGCGTGGATGTTTGATCGCTTTTGCGACATTGTCGTTTCAGGCGATGAAAAATTGGTCAAGCCCGATCCGGCGATTTACCGGCTGGCGCTTGACCGGTTTGGCCTGGCACCTGCTCAGGCAGTGTTTTTCGACGATCGCGAAGATAATGTCGCCGCCGCTTCAGCACTGGGGATCATCGGCCGTCACTTCATCAACGCTGATCACTGCCGAGCCGATCTGGTCGATTTGAGGATTATCGCCGCCCGATACGATCAACTGGAATAATTCTTCAACTCGTCGCCGATGATCCGCACGACATGGAGCACGTTGGTCGAACCCGGGGTCCGAAACGGTACACCGCCAATGATGATCACGCGGTCCCCGGCCTTCGCAAGATGATGCCGTAACGCCATCCGCTTGGCCTTGGCGACCATTTCTTCAAAGGATTCAACGTCACGCGTATGCACCGCATGCGCGCCCCACAACAAACCGATCCGCCGCGCGGTTTCGAGCTTGGGCGTCAACACCAGCAACGGCACGGACGGGCGTTCCCGCGCAACCCGGCGCGCGGTCGAACCCGATGAAGTGAAGCAGATGATGGCTGCTGCTGATATGGTATGGGCAATCGTTTTGGCGGCTTCGGCAAGCGCATCGGCAGTTGTCGGGTCGGGTCGGGTGATCGTGAAGTGGACGCGCTCGCCATGCATTGGATCGCGCTCGACCGCTTCGGCAATCGCATTCATCATCGCAACGGATTCGACTGGCCACACCCCCGCAGCGCTTTCGGCGGACAGCATGATGGCATCGGCACCATCATAGACCGCAGTCGCCACATCAGAGACTTCGGCGCGGGTCGGGCTCGGCGAGGTTATCATTGATTCGAGCATCTGGGTTGCCACCACGACAGGCCGCCCGAGCCGACGCGCGACCTCCACAATCCGTTTCTGTAACGGCGGCACTGATTCAGGGGGCAGCTCAACCCCCAGATCGCCGCGCGCGACCATCACTGCGTCACATTGCTCGACAATCTCCTCAAGCCGGTCGATCGCCGATGGTTTTTCAATCTTGGCCAGCAATGCCGCACGGCCCTGGATCAACCGCCGCGCCTCTGCCAAATCCTCGGGGCGTTGGACAAAGCTGAGCGCGATCCAGTCCACCTTTTGATCGAGCGCAAAGCTCAGATCGTGGCGATCCTTTTCGGTTAAAGCGGCCATTGGCACGACCACATCGGGGACGTTTAAACCTTTGTTGTTCGAAATGGCACCGCCCACTTCGACGCGGGTCGTGATGGTTTCCGGCTCATGCTCGGTCACCCGCAGGACCAGCTTGCCGTCGTCGATCAGCAAACGGGCACCGACGGTGATTGCCTCAAAAATTTCAGGGTGCGGCAATTCGACCCTCCCCGAATCGCCGGGGGCGCCATTGCGATCGAGCACGAAGCTTGATCCCGTGATCAGCTCCGCGCGGCCTGCCTTGAACTTACCGACCCTGAGTTTGGGACCCTGAAGATCGGCCAGAATGGTTGTCGGGTGGCCGGTGCGCTTCTCCATTGCACGGATCGCCTCAATAACCGCGATTTTTGACGCTTGATCGCCATGGCTCATGTTGATCCGAAACGCGTCGGCACCCGCACGAAACAGCTTTTCGATCATTTCCGGGCTGCTGCTGGCGGGCCCCAGCGTTGCCAGTACACGCACTTTGCGCAGTCGGGGACTGATGGCCTTGCTCACTATCCGCGCTCCTCGGCTTGTGCGTCCCTGCCTCTAGTCGCTATCTCACCTTGATCAACCAGGGAGATAGGCGATGCTGTTGGAAGACCTTGACGATGCCGCAGCAGCGGCGGCCTTTCGTCGGCTTGTCCTGCATCTGCGCCACCGCCGCGATGCGCAAAATGTCGATCTGATGGGGCTTGCCGGTTTCTGCCGCAATTGCCTGTCGGACTGGACCGAGGAGGCAAGCGTTGCTGCTGGTCAGCCAATGGACAAGGCGACCGCGCGCGCGACCATTTATGGGATGCCCTATGAGGAGTGGAAGGCGCATCATCAGGCTGAGGCAACCCCTGAACAACTGGCGCGGATGCGCGAAAGCGTTGCCAAAAATCCGTGATCCCGGATTGACGCCCCTGCAAACAGGCCTAGCCTGACGCGAAAATAACAATTCAGGAGGATGCGGTGAAGAAACTGGTGTTGGCCGCGATGACAGCGACTTTGGCCCCCGTTGGCAGCGCGTCGGCACAGACGGCCTTGCCCCGAACCACCTACATTTTCGCGGGGCAACTGCTTGATCGGCCTGGCCAGCCGGCGCGCGGCAATGCGACGATTCTGGTTCGCGATGGCAGGGTTGTTGAGGTGCGCGACGGTTTTGCCACCCCGGAGGCCGATGCGACGGTAATCGATCTGAAGGACCGCTTTGTTCTGCCAGGCCTTATCGACATGCACGTCCATCTGACCTCCATTGGGGGTGATCCGTTGCGCAGGCGGCTGGGCGCGCTGACCCGCGATCAGGCGGATGATCTGATCGAGGCGCAGAAGAATTTACGCGCTGATCTTGAGGCTGGTTTTACCACAGTGCGCGATCTCGGCAGCGATCCGCGAAGCATCCGCGCGCTTCGCGATGCGGTCGAGGCAGGTGATGTTGTCGGACCAACCATTGTCAATGCGGGTCGGATGATCTCGGTAACGGGCGGGCATGGCGATGCGGGCAATGGGCTCGCTGAACAGTTTGCCGATGCGGTTCATGCTCATCAGCTCAATCTGTGCGACGGTCCGGATGACTGCCGACGGGCGGTGCGCGCGCAGATTGGACTTGGGGCGCTGGTCATAAAATTCAGCGCGACTGGCGGCGTTTTGTCCAATGTCGCCGGTGGCCTTGGCCGCCAGATGACGCTGGAGGAGATGAAGGCGATTGTCGAAACCGCCCATAGCTTTGGTCGCCGCGTAACTGCCCATTCGCATGCCAAGGAAGGGACAGAGACCGCGCTGGAGGCGGGCGTCGATTCGATTGAGCATGGCACCTTCATTGAAGACTCTACTGTTAAGCTGTTCAAGGCGCACAATGCCTGGCTGGTGCCAACCATGATCGCCCCCGTTGCTGCACTTGCCCAGGCGCGCGCGGGTGCTTTGCCGGCCAATGTAATCCCTAAAGCTGAGGCTGCCGCCGTCGTTGCTGCCGCCAGTCACGCTCGCGCAATTGCCGCCGGGGTCAAGATCGCGTTCGGCACTGACACCGGTGTGTCAAAGCACGGCGACAACGCCCAGGAATTTGCGCTGATGGTAAAGGCCGGGATGACGCCAATGGCAGCGATTCGGGCCGCAACGATTGACGCGGCTGATCTGCTTGATCGCAAGGGGCAACTCGGTTCAATCGAAGCGGGCAAGTTTGCCGATATCATTGCGGTGGCAGGTGATCCGCTGACTGACGTGACCCGGCTGGAAAAGGTTGATTTCGTGATGCGCCACGGCGTTACCGCCAAGCTGCGCGGGGTGCGCCAGCCATTTCCGGCGAATTGAAGATCGGGTAGAGGAAGACATGGTTGAGCAGGCGGCGATGTTGGCCTAGAGGCCTCGGCTCACCTTTTCTGGAGCCCTGACCCCCATGAGCGACATTATCGCCGCCGACCAGCTTCGCCTTCTCATTGAGCGTATCGAGCGGCTAGAAGAAGAAAAAAAGGCGATGGCCGACGATATCAGGGATGTTTACGCAGAGGCCAAGGCAACTGGCTTTGATACCAAAACGATGCGTAGCATCGTCCGGCTGCGGAAAATGGAAAAGCATCACCGTGATGAAGCGGAAATGCTGCTTGATACGTATAAGGCGGCACTAGGGCTGGCATAACAGCCTCGCAAGACCACCCGAATTGGGTGCAAGATGATCGACAAAGGCGGATTATGGCAGGTCATTCCAAGTTCAAGAACATCATGCACCGCAAGGGTGCGCAGGATAAGAAGCGGTCGTCGCTCTTCTCCAAGCTTAGTCGTGAAATTACCGTCGCAGCGAAAATGGGCCTGCCCGATCCGGATATGAACCCGCGCCTGCGCGCCGCCGTCAATGCGGCAAAGGCGGCGTCGCTGCCCAAGGACAATATTCAGCGCTCAATCGACAAGGCGAGCCGGGGTGATGCCGAGACGTATGAGGAAATCCGCTATGAAGGCTTTGGCCCCGGCGGCGTCTCACTGATCATTGAGGCACTGACCGACAATCGCAACCGCACTGCCACCAATGTCCGCACCGCCGTTTCCAAAAATGGCGGCAATTTGGGCGCGGGCGGTTCGGTCAGCCATGCCTTCGACCGGATGGGATTGATCACCTATCCGGCAGGTGTGGGCGATGGCGAAAAAGTTTTCGAGGCGGCGCTTGAGGCAGGCGCTGAGGATGTTTCCTCAAACGACGACTGCCATGAAATCTGGACCGCACTGGGCGATTTGCATGAGGTCGTGAAGGGTCTCACGCCCGTCCTTGGCGAGCCCGAGGGCGCAAAGCTTGCCTGGCGACCGCAGACCATGGTCGAGGTTGGCGAGGATGATGCCGGGCTGCTGTTCAAGCTGCTCGATACGCTTGATGATGACGATGATGTGCAGACAGTGTGGGGCAATTATGAAGTGCCCGATGCAGTGATGGAGAAGCTGGGTTGAGCTTTATGCTCCCCGAGTTGGCTCGGGGAGGCGGGCCGGCCGCGCGGCGGGGGGTGGAGGGGCCTTGCCGAGCTAAGGGGGAATACCCGGTAACCGTAACGCGGTCCCCCTGCCACAGACAAGCTGAGGGAGGATTTCAGCGATGATCATCCTCGGCCTTGATCCGGGCCTGGGCACGACGGGCTGGGGGCTGATCCGCGCCGAGGGTAACCGCCTGTCGCACCTCGCCAATGGCCGCCTAAACACCGATAGCGCCGCGCCGCTGCCACGAAGGCTTGCGCATCTTGATGCGATGCTGGCAGCGCTGGTCACTGATCATGCGCCCGATAGTGCTGCCGTAGAGGAAATCTTCGTCAACGCGAATCCGCAATCGACGCTGAAACTAGGGCAGGCGCGCGGTGTTGTTATCTGCGCGGTAGCGCGGTCGGGGATTGAGGTCGGCGAATATGCCGCCCGGCTCGTAAAAAAGGCGGTGGTCGGCGTTGGTAATGCTGAAAAAGTGCAGGTGCATGCCATGGTCGCACGGCTGCTCCCCGGCGTAAAGATCGACGGGGCCGATGCGGCCGATGCGTTGGCGGTGGCAATCTGCCATGCGCACCATCTGGCGTCGGTGCGGCGTATCCCCTAGCAGTTGGCGATGATCGCGCATCTTAAAGGACGGCTGGACGCAATTGGCATTGACCATGCGGTGATTGATGTCGGCGGTGTTGGCTATCTGGTTGGCGCATCGTCTCGCACCTTGTCCGCGATTGGGACGGTGGGTGAGGCAGTGATGCTGCATACCGAAATGTTGGTGGGCGAGGATTTCACGCGTCTCGTCGGCTTCGCCAGCGCCAATGAACGTGACTGGTTCCGGCTGCTCACCGGGGTGCAGGGGGTTGGCGCGCGGGTCGCGCTGGCGATCCTGTCCGCGCTGGAGCCGGGCGATCTGAGCCGCGCGATCGCCGCGCAGGACAAGGCAATGGTTGCGCGCGCCAATGGCGTTGGGCCAAAGCTTGCCGAACGAATCGTGCGCGAGTTGAAGGACAAGGTCGGCGGTATTGCCCTCGGTGGCGCATCGGCGATGACAGCACCCGGCGGAGCGGGGGCAGATGCTGTGTCGGCATTGCTCAACCTCGGCTTCCGCCCCGCCGAAGCCGCAAGCGCAGTGGCAGCGGCAGAGGATGACCTGGGCACAGGCGCAACGCTCGATGCACTGGTGCGGCTGGCGCTGCGGAAGGCGGCGAAATGACCGATAACCGCCTCATTACCCCCGCCCGCAAGCCCGAGGATGTCGACGCCGCGCTGCGCCCCAAATCGCTTGACGAGTTTGTCGGGCAGAAGGCGGCGCGGGAGAATCTGCGCGTGTTTATTGAGGCGGCGCGGTCGCGTGGCGATGCGCTGGATCATGTGTTGTTCTTCGGCCCCCCCGGGCTTGGCAAGACAACGCTGGCGCAGATTATCGCGCGCGAAATGGGGGTTGGCTTTCGTGCCACTTCTGGCCCCGTAATCGCCAAATCGGGTGATCTCGCGGCGTTGCTGACCAATCTGGAAGACGGCGATGTGCTATTCATCGACGAGATTCACCGGCTCGCGCCTGCGGTTGAGGAGATTCTCTATCCAGCGATGGAGGATCGCGCGCTTGATCTGATGATCGGCGAGGGGCCATCGGCACGTTCGGTGCGGATTGATTTGCCCAAATTTACGCTGGTTGGCGCAACGACGCGGCAGGGATTGCTGACGACTCCGCTCCGCGACCGGTTTGGCATTCCGGTGCGGTTAAACTTTTACACTGTGGACGAGCTGGAACGGGTCGTTGCGCGCGCTGCGGGCCTCTTGGGGCTCGCGGTGTCGCCCGATGGCGCGGCGGAGGTCGCGCGCCGGTCGCGCGGCACCCCCCGCATCGCCGGACGGTTGCTGCGGCGGGTGCGCGATTTTGCCACCGTGGCGGGGACGCTGCTCGTCGATGCAAAAGCTGCCGATGCAGCGCTCAACCGGCTTGAGGTCGACGGGCTGGGGCTTGACGCGATGGACCGGCGTTATCTGATGATGATTGCGGATATTTATCGCGGCGGCCCGGTTGGCGTGGAAACGCTGGCGGCGGGGCTCAGCGAGCCGCGCGATACCGTCGAGGAGGTGATCGAGCCCTATCTGATCCAGCTTGGCCTGATCGCGCGGACCGCGCGCGGGCGCTGCCTCAATCCGCAAGGGTGGAAGCATCTCGGGCTCAATCCGCCGGTGGGCAGCGAGGCGGATCTGTTCGACTGAAGGGCGCGACAGGGATACCCTCACAGGGGCTGACGGGTTAAGGCACTGTCCCATGACGAACGATCTCCCCACTTCTGGTCGAATTGTTGACGGTGAACATCGCCTGCCGGTTCGTGTCTATTTTGAAGACACCGATTTGTCGGGCATCGTCTATCACGCCAATTATCTGCGCTGGATGGAGCGCGGCCGATCAGACATGTTGCGCCTCGCCGGGACGGATCAACGTGCCGCTCATGAGGCGGGCGAGGGTGCCTATGCCGTTAGCGAGCTGGCGATTAAATATCGCGCGCCGGCAAAGCTCGATGATGCGTTGATTATTGTCAGCCGGTTGATCGAAATCCGGCCGGCTTCGTGCCGCATTCATCAGCGAGTCATCCGGCAGGCGTTGATATTAGCGCAGGCTGATGTGACCGCAGTGTTTGTCGCGCCTTCGGGCCGTCCGAGGCGGCAACCGGCGGCCTGGGTGGCGGCGTTTCAGCCACTGGTCTGGCCCGGTGTCGGGCATATGAGGGAAATGGAAGCATCATGAATTTCGTCCTGAATACTGATTCATCGAGCCTTTCACCGGTCGCCTTGTTTTTACAGGCCGATATCGTCGTGCAGTTGGTGATGGCTGGGCTGTTGCTTGCCAGCATCTGGTCCTGGGGGATCATCTTCTCAATGGCGCTGAAGATCGGCAAAACACGTCGCGAAGGGGAGCGTTTCGAGCGGGAGTTCTGGAAGGCTGAGGATGTCGATGCCTTTCACCGCGATGAAAGCGACAGCGACCTGCCGATGGCGCGCGTGTTTGCAGCGGGCGTGGCAGAATGGCGGCGCTCGACGGCCACCGCAGCGATTGATCGTGAAGGCACGCGTGAACGGCTGGCGACCGCGCTCGGGGCGTCGGTCGCGAGCGAGATTGATAAGATATCGGATCGGTTGAACATATTGGCGACGGTTGGCTCCGTTGCGCCTTTTGTCGGGTTGTTCGGCACTGTGTGGGGCATCATGCGCGCGTTTAACGGGATTGCGCAGTCGCAAAGCACCTCGCTCGCGGTTGTCGCCCCCGGCATTGCAGAAGCGCTATTTGCAACGGCCATTGGACTTTTTGCGGCGATCCCTGCGGTCATTGCCTATAACCGCTTCAGCCACGGCATTAATCGGATCGAGGCGCGCCTCAATCGTTTTGCCGATGGCTTCCATGCGACCCTCAGCCGTCAGCTTGAAGCTCCCGCGGGTCGGAAAGTCTGATGGCCAGTAACCTCCCCTCGCAGCGATCACGCGGCAGACGGGCACCAATGGCCGATATCAACGTTACGCCGCTGGTGGATGTGATGCTTGTGCTGCTGATCATCTTCATGGTGACAGCACCGCTGCTGACCGCAGGTGTTCCGGTCAATCTGCCGGAAAGCCGCGCCAAGTCACTCGATCAGGAGCAAAAACCGGTGCAAATCGCGCTGGATGAGCGGGGCCGACTCTTCGTCAACGATCAGGAGGTCGGCGATGCGTTGCTCCCTGATTTGCTTGGCCAGATTGTAGCGCGCGCTGGCGGTCAGAAGCCGCCCCAGGTGTATCTGCGCGCCGATCGCGGCTTGGCCTATGGTCAGGTCATGCGCGTTATGGGGGAACTCAACCGGGCCGGGCTAAACCGCGTCGCGCTCGTTACTGTGGGCAAGGAACGCTTGTGAGTCCGGCCTGTCATCACTCGCGCAGGACATAGCGTTCTGATGATCGACCGATCTGAACAGGCTGGGTTGTTCGCCGCCGTTCTCGTCCATATTGTCGCCTTTGGCTTGCTATCAGCAAGCTTTATTGCAGAGCGTCAGGTGGTGAAGCCGCTGCAACCATCGGTCGATGTCTCGCTGGTCGATGAGGTGGCGTTGGTCGCGACGGCACCCGAAGCGACGACCCCGCCTGCCGAATCGCGTAGTCCCGATTTGGGTGGACCCGCAGATGCACCGCCACCAGCCGCAAAGGTCGCAGCCGCCGCCCCTCTGCCCCCGCCCCCGGTCGCGCGCGATAAACCCAAACCGCCGCCTAAGCCACGCGACATCGCCAAGCCTGCGCCGGTGAAAATGCCGGTGCCTGATGCTGCGAAAAAGCCAGAGAAGGTGCCGCTCAAGACTGCGGCAAAGGCAGTGACGCTGGCTCGACCTGAAACGGCGGCACCGTCGAGCGGGACCGATCCGGTATCCAAGAAACCCAGACCTCGCTCGTCGCGGCTGGGCGATGATTTCCTCAAGGGCCTGACCGATCAGCCATCAACGAGCAAGTCACTAACTCCAAAGGCGGCGATAATCGATGCCAGGGCGCTGGGTGCAATTCAGGACGCGATTCGTCGGCAAATCCAGCCTTGCGCTGATCGACAGGTTAATCCCGGCCCCGGTGCCAATGAGATTATTACCGTGCTCAACCTGCGCCTGAACCCCGATGGTACGCTGGCGGTGACGCCAACCGTGGTCCGGCAGACCGGCGCAGACGGGGAAGGTGCGCGTTACAGTCGCCGAGTCATTGATCTGGGGATTGCAGCGTTCAAGGGCTGTTCACCGCTTCGGTTGCCTCCTGAATATTATCAGACAGCCAATGGCGGATGGAACAATATCAACTATAACTGGCAGCTGCGCTGAGAGTGAGAATCACATGATCATCCGCCTGACGAAATGCTATCATTGGCCGGTGCTCGCGCTGTTTTTAGCGGCGGCGCCAGCGTTTGCGCAGACGGCGGCCGTGCTGCCCCCGCAGACGTTGCCCCCGCAGACGATTTCTCCACAGACAACGCCGACGCAAACGCCGCCGCCGCTTGAAGTATCGGTGACGGGGGGGATTTCTGCCCCCTTGCCAATTGCTGTTCCCGTAATGCCGACATCGGCGGTTGTGCAGACAGCGGCAGGGAGCACTGATGCGCTTGGTCGTCAGCTGGCCGATATCGTGACGGCTGATCTTAAAAATTCTGGCCTGTTCAGCCCGCTTGGCCCCAACGCGCTGCGCCCGGTTGCATTTCCCGAAGTGACAGAGCCGCAATTTGATTACTGGGGGGGCACCGGCGCGCAGGCGTTGGTGCAGGGCTTTGTCCGCGCCAATGGCGACGGCACGCTGACGGTTGGGTGTTACCTCTACGACGTCTCCGCCCGCACCGAACTCATGCGGCAGGGCTTTGTCGTCTCGCCCAGCGATTGGCGGCGGGCGGCGCATAAATGCGCTGATATGGTTTACACCCGCCTGACCGGTGAAGGGCCTTATTTCGATAGCCGGGTTGTCTATGTTTCCGAAACGGGCGGCAAACAACGGCGCATCAAGCGGCTTGCGATCATGGACCAGGACGGTGCCAACCATCGTTTCCTCACAAACGGGCAATCAATCGTGCTTACCCCGCGTTTTGCCCCCAACCAGCAGTCGATTGTCTATATGAGTTATCTGGGGGATCGCCCCTCAATTTATGTTTATGATATCGGCAGCGGCAGGCAGCGGCTGGTGGTCGCGAACGCTAACCTGACCTTTGCGCCGCGCTTCTCGCCTGATGGCCGCTATATTGTCTTCTCGATGGCGATCGGCGGCAACACCGATATTTACCGCGCCGCCATCGCCGGTGGTGCGCCGGAACGGATGACCACTTCACCGGGGATTGATACCGGTGCCAGCTATTCACCCGATGGCGCGCGGATCGTGTTCGAGAGCGATCGGTCAGGCGGGCAACAAATCTATGTCATGAATGCTGATGGGGCGAATCAGCAGCGCATCAGCTTTGGCGGCGGCCGCTATGCCACGCCGGTATGGAGCCCGCGCGGCGATCTGATTGCGTTCACGCGCATTGCAGGCAATTTCCGGATCGGGATCATGAGCCCGTCGGGTGGCGGCGAGAAGCTGCTGACCGATGACTGGCAGGACGAATCGCCGAGCTGGTCACCCAATGGCCGGGTCCTGATGTTCTACCGGGCGGCGCAGGGCAGCGTCGGTAAGGCGGACCTTTGGTCGGTCGATCTGACGGGCGTTAACGAGCGCAGACTGGCGACCCCACTCGACGGTTCCGATCCCGCCTGGGGGCCGTTGCGCCCCTGAGTTTTGACAATTTGGGGCCGACACCCCGATCCTTCCCGCGCCAACCCGGTGTGGCAAGCAACGACCAGCCGAAGGAGGACTGACCATGGCCAGACTGACGACGAAGATCATTATCGCAACCGCGCTGCTTGCCACCGCTGCCTGCACAACCAAGCGCCGCGAGGAATTGCCGCCCGCTCCTGTCGGGTCGTATGCGCCCGCTCCACAGCCGCAAGGACCGACCGGGACCGACGTCATCCCCGGTTCGGCGGCAGACTTCATGCGCTCGGTTGCTAGCGACACGATCCGCTTTGCGCTTGACCAGTTTGATATCGACGCTGAATCGCGCGCGACGCTTGAGAGCCAGTCGGTGTGGCTCGCCCGCTATCCCAATGTCCGCATCACGATTGAGGGGCATTGCGACGAACGCGGGACGCGCGAGTATAATCTGGCGCTAGGGGATCGTCGTGCCAACGCCGCCAAAAACTTCCTCGCCGCGCGCGGCGTTGCGCCGGAGCGAATTACGACGATCAGCTATGGGAAGGAGCGCCCGGTCGCGCTTGGTTCTGACGACGCAAGCTGGGCGCAAAACCGGCGCGCGGTGACGATTGTGATCCAATAAGGGGCGTGAACCAGCAGCGGGCGTGATCCACGGGCGGCATTTAGGAACGGCCATGGTGAACCGCGCTGGGATGGGTTGGTGGGTCAGAGCGAGCGGGAGCCCGGATCAGGTTTGGGGCGACGCGTCAGGGTAGGCAATGACGGACGGGGATGGGTTGGGTGGCAGCCCTTATCCCGGCCTACCCCAGCGCCTCGTCGAGCAACCTCGCGAGCCGCAACCCGGCGCGTTCAATTTGTAGCTTGGCGGCGGGCACGAGTTTCTCGATCGTTGCATTGTCGAGTCGCGCACGGGCGGGCGGCGCGGTGATGCAGGGGGTGTCGCCAACAGCGGTCGGATAGGTGAGCGTGCGGCTCACTTGCCAGGATTCACGGCTCCAATCCTCAACACTGCCCGCTTGCAACATGGCCGCCTCATCCGGTGCATAGCGTCGGACGAGCGATGGCCCGGTTGTGATCGCACGTTCAGCGAGCACGCCGTCCCAGATACTGTGCAGGTTCAGCCGATCAGGCGCGTAAATCCCATAAGCCGCCTTGATCTGATTACCGCCAAGATCGCCGTGATCGCCTGCATGCAGCGGCATGTGCAGATCGCCGGTAAAGTGGATCAGAAACGACAGCGCCATCGCCCGCTCGCGCGCAGGAATGCTCTTGTCCTTCAGGAGTTTCATGTCGCGCTCAATCTGGGCGGACACGCAATTGCCATCCTTGCACGCGCTTTTTAGATCAAAGGCTGAGCAGATATTGACGTTCTGGTAATGCCAAGACGCCGTGTAGGAAAATCGCGGTCCGAGTGAACGGGCGCAATCGGGCCAGATGCTCAAATTCTCCACCGTCCGGGTCGCGCAGGTCTTGGTATCTAGGGTGCCAGCCTGCCGGACGAGCGCCATCACAGCGGCACGGGTGCGCGGGCTGACATTGGCCATCGCAATCTGCGCGATCGTTTCATGCCCAAAACCGCCATAGGCAAAAGCCGGGGCAGGGGTGAGCGCGAATAACGTCAGCGCGAGCAGGGCAGCGATACATTTTGCAGCGGTCATGATTGATCGGTCCTGTCATTCATCGGCAAAGATGCAAACCTGCCGTACGCCGTCGGCATTGGCGCTGCCACGATACATGCCCGGCGTCGTGAAGTGCCACGCAAATCCGCCATCAGGGCCAGCGATAATTACCCCGCCGGTTCCACCGAGCGCCTGAACATCGGCCATCACGGCAGCCGCAGCTTTGTCGATCCCCTCACCCAGATGCCGTATCCGCGCGCCGATTTCATGGCCGACATTGGCGCGGATGAAATATTCGCCCGCCCCCGTCGCAGAGACAGCGCAGGCGCGGTCATCGGCATAAGTGCCCGCACCAATCAGCGGCGTATCGCCAATCCGCCCCCAGCGTTTGCCGGTGACCCCGCCGGTTGAGGTGGCAGCGGCAAGATGGCCATGGTTGTCACAGGCGACCGCGCCAACGGTGCCGTATTTCATTTCGGCATCGAACCAGTCGGTCCCGCGCGATTTCAGCTCAGCAAGCTGGCCGCGGCGTTCGGGTGTCGCAAGCCAGTCGGCGCTCGCCTGCTCCAGCCCCTCTTCGACCGAAAAGCCATCCGCGCCCGGACCGGCGAGCATCACATGCGGTGTCCGCGCCATCACCGCGCGGGCCAGACTCACGGGATGGCGCGTGGATGATATTCCGGCGACCGATCCTGCGCTGCGGTCGCGTCCGTCCATGATCGCGGCATCAAGTGAGATCGCGCCATCAAAGGTTAGCGCTGCGCCGCGTCCGGCGTTGAAGTGCGGATCATCCTCCAATATGCACACCGCTGCCTCAACCGCGTCAAGTGCGCTGCCACCCGCTGCCAATATCGCCGAGCCAGCATCAAGCGCGGCATTCAGCCCGGCGCGTGCACCTGCCTCCTTTGCCGGGGCGAGCGAGGCGCGCGTCAAAATCCCGGCGCCGCCATGGATCATCAGCGTCCAGCCGCGTACGCTTGGCATCATCATTGGCTCCCGCTGGGTCGGGCCTTCGCGCTAGCCGTGGCGCGGCGGGCGCGCAAGCCGATCAGCGGCCGCAGCCAGCCAATCTCGCGGCCAATCCGGTAAAAAACCCAGCAGCCAAGGACGGTCGCGGCGAGCAGCACGGCGAATTCGGCGAGTGGCGCAATGCTCGTCTGGAGCAAAGCCCCCGCGACGACGACGATGATTGTTTGGTGGATGATGTAAAAGGGAAACACCGCCTCGTTGAGCATCGCGCGCGACGGGTGATCATGGTTGAGCCAGCGATCAGCGATGCCGATCAGCGCGATGATCGATGTCCAGGTTTGGACCGCCCGGACCATGCCAAACCAGTACCACACCTTGCCCGTAATCGGTATCTTCAGATACGTGAATTCCGTGACGGCGACGATCGTGTAGGCAGTAACGGCGATCCCCGCCGCGAGCGGCCACCACCGCCGGATGGCGCGCCAGAGTCGGTCGTTGCCAGCGAGCAGGAACCCAAACAGGAACATTGCAAAATACAACCGGTGGGCCGGTAGATCGTCGAAAAAGGCATGCGTTTCGCCAGTGCCTGGATAAGTCCACAGCCACTGCCCGATGAGCAGCGCCACCGGCACGATCAACAGCAGCGGGCCGGTTAGCGCGTAGCTGACGACATGCTCGATCATGGTCTGCAGCCTTGTCGGGATCACAAATAGCACCAGCGCCAACCCAAGCGTGTAAGCCCAGAGATAGACCACGAACCACAAATGCTGCCAGTTCGGCACAGCGATGCGGTTGATTTTCTGGAAACGAAAATAGTCAATCGTCAAGAAATGCCAGAAATCGCCGGTATAGCCGTGCTGGGTGGTCAACTCGACCCACGGCTGGGGCGGGTTGATGACGACCATCGCAAACAGGATGGGTGGCAGCAGTCGCTTGGTTCGTCCCCAGGCAAACCGACCGGCAAATGGGGCGCCGGCAAAGATTGCCCGACTGGCGAAGCCCGATACAACAAACAGCAGCGCCAGCCGCCACGCGTTCAGCGCCTGCATCGGGATCGTCACCCAGCCGATCGGATGCGCGACCTTGGCATGATAGGCCCAGGGTATGAACACCATGCCGATATGATAAAAGATCAGCAGCGCAAACGCACCGATCCGTAACCAATCCATCCCGTAATGACGGCCCAATCCGCTCTCCTGCCGGGTCAATGCTGCGGCCTTTTCCCGCTCGCCCAATCGGCGTTGCTATCCTATTGTCGGGGCCTGGGTGCAATGCTGTTATCCCAATCGTCCGGCCTTGCGGTCGCAAATGATTGTTGCGGTGCGTGGGGCGGTGACTTGCTTGGCTTGGCATGCGCGGTGGATTTGCGTATGAGATAGGTGACCCGTCAAAAATCGACCGCGACTTGGGCGCGGATAAAGGAGCTTCATGTCGTCCATCCGTCCGTGGCGTGATATCACGCGCCGTCAATGTCGCCAGATCATGGTTGGCAATGTGCCTGTTGGTGGCGATGCGCCCGTCACTGTGCAGACCATGACCAACACGCCAACGGAAGATGCCAAGGCAACGATTGACCAGATCAGGCGCTGCGAAGAGGCAGGCGTTGATATTATCCGTGTGTCCTGCCCTGATGTCGAAAGCACGCTGGCGCTCAAGCAAATTGCGCGCGCCTCCCGGGTGCCCGTGGTGGCGGATATCCATTTCCATTATAA